>NZ_JBSFTV010000007.1:0-224218 GCF_053591455.1 Streptomyces sp. NPDC003016 | reverse complement strand
GTAGACGGCCACGCTCGCGATCCCGGCATCCCGGCAGGCCCGAGCAACGCGGACAGCGATTTCGCCACGGTTGGCGATGAGCACCTTGCGCACGACGGATCTCCTCATGGCTGGTCCGGAAGCTGGATGTCAGCTTGTTCCGGGCACTCATCAGGATCAAGGCGCCATGGTCCAGGCTTTGGTGAACTTCCTTCACGGCCCCTGCGGTTTCGCGTGGCAGGTGAGAAACCGTTGAGCAGAATGTCAGGGATATGTCAGACCTTCGGCCGGGCCACGGGGCCCCTGACGCCCCGTAACCCCCCAGGACACCGCTTACGGGTGTCCGAGACGGAAGCCGACCCCCCTGACCGTGATGATCCAGTTACTGGAACCGAGCTTGTTGCGCAGGCTGCTCACATGTGTGTCGATGGTCCGGCCCGGCCGCGACCAGGAGTCGTCCCACACCTGGACCATGAGCTGTCTTCGGGAGATGACGGCCTCCGGCTGAGAGGCCAGCAGATGCAGCAGGTCGAACTCCTTACGGGTCACCTCGATGTGCCGCCCGTCGAGCCGGACCTCGCGCGTTCGCGCGTCGATGCGCAGCGGCCCACGCGTGATGACCTGCTCCAGGGACTGCTGCGGCCGGGCCCTGCGCATGACCGCTTCCATCCTGGCCATCAGCTCACGGAAACCGTACGGCTTGGCCAGGTAGTCGTCCGAGCCCGCCTGCAGACCCAGCACCCGGTCGAGTTCGGTGTCCCGGGCGGTGACCACGATGATCGGCGTGTCACACGTGGCCCGGATGCTCCGGCAGACCTCCAGTCCGTCCAGGTCGGGCAGTTCGAGATCGAGGAGGACCAGATCGGAGCTGCGGTGCACCTGCAACGCCTTGGCGCCGGTGGCCACGCTCTCGACCTGATAACCGTGTCGGCGCAACCCTTGGACCAGGGCTTCGGCGGTGCGCGGCTCGTTCTCCACGACAAGGACCCGCACGGCTTTTCGCCGGGGACGGACGCCCGCCTCCGCGGACGGCGCATGGGTGGGCAGCGGAACTAATCGATCTTCATGATTCCGGCCAAGTATGTGAGGTTCGAGTGTGCCAGTGGACTGCTGTGTCATCTGCCGCTCCTGCACATCCGCGCGATGGGCGCATCACCAGTAGACCCTTCCGCCGCGAAGATACAAACCGGTACGCCGGTTTGTCAAAGTTTAAAAGTACGGAGGCACTCCTCCACTCACCCCCGCCCTCACCCGACCATCCTCTCGCGCATCCCTGTAATAACAGGGCAAGTAAAGCGCAAGTTTCCCGTGATGACGCCTGTTTGACCCCCAGGCCCGAGGGGGGAACCCATGATCGGCCTCTCCTGATGCGACAGAGAGTAACCACCAGTATACAAACCACGTAGTTGGTTTTATAGTTGCCGCAGTGCCATCTCCCCCTCCCCTCCCCCGAGGCCGCCAGGCCGCAGAAGTAGTCCCAGGACTGGAGCCCTCCGTGACCAAACAGGAACGGGGCGCCCGCACCCGCCATGCGCTGATCCGCTCGGCGGCCAAGCTGTTCGAGCGTCATGGATACGAACGGACGCGCCTGGCCGAGATCAGCTCGGACGCGGGTGTGAGCCCCGGCGCGCTGCACTTCCACTTCAGGAACAAGGCAGCCGTGGCCGACGCCGTCGTGACCTCGGCCTCACATGCCCTTCACCGTGCGGCGTGCAGGGCCGCGCAGGGCCGGCCGAACGCACTCCAGGAACTCACCGACATCTCGCACACCTTCGCCTTCCTCCTGAGCCAGGACGTGGTGGTGCGCGCCGGCTTCCAGCTCGGCTACGACACCGTCCGGCCCCCCGGCCCGAACCTCCGGCAGGAATGGAGGGAGTGCGTGGAGCGGTTGCTGGCCCGGGCCCTGGACGAGGGTGTCCTCGCCGAGGAAGTGGCCCTGAAGCCGTTGACCGCGGCCGTGGTGGCGGCGACCACCGGCTTCGAAGTGCTGGGCCGGGGGGAGGCGGAGTGGCTGTCGCGCCATTCGCTCACCGGGTTCTGGCAGCTGCTCCTGCCCCGGGTGGCCACCCCCCGGGCGTTGAGCACGCTGAGCCCCGACGGCGCGGACTTCGTGATCGACAAGTCACTGCTCATCCCGGAGGAGTTCGTGCCGGGAACCGGCCCGCCACCGCACAGCCGCCGCTGTCGCACCGCGCCTTCACGGCCGTAGGGTCACCTTGCCCGTGGTGCGACGGGCCAGCAGGTCCTCGTGCGCCCGACGCGCCTCGGCCAGCGGGTACACGGCGCCGGTGACGGGCCGCAGGCGCCCCCGGGCGGTCAGCGAGAGCAGTTCCTTGAGCGGCTCGGTGAAGCCGCCGGGGCGGGCCAGGGCGGGGCGCAGCCAGAAGCCGACGACTCCCGCGTTGAGGCGGCTGAGCCGCGCGGGGTCGACGGGGGTGAACGGGGTGCGGGAGGCGTTCCCGTAGGTCACCAGGCGGCCGGAGTCGGCGAGGGAGCCGAGGGCCTGGTCGAAGAGCCGGCCGCCCGTCGCGTCAAGGATCACGTCGGCGGGCTCGTCCAGCGGATACTCGGCCACGTCGTCGGCGCCCAGCGCCAGGGCGAGTTCCCGCTTGGCGGGGGTGGAGGCCATGGCCCGCACCCGCCGTGCGCCGAACTGCTTGGCCAGCTGCACGGCGAGGCTGCCGACACCGCCCGCGGCGGCATGGACCACGACGCTCTCGCCGGGCAGCAGGCGGGCGGCGGTGCGCAGCAGGTGCCAGGCGGTCAGCCCCTGCATCAGCAGGGCCAGCGCGTGGCCCGCGGGCAGGTCCTCGGGGATGTCGATCGCCGACTCCGCTTCGGCCACGGCGAGTTCGGCGTAGCCGCCCGTCGTCCGGGCCAGGACCCGCCGCCCGTCCTGGGTCCTGCCGACCACCTCGCTGCCCGGTACGTACGGCAGCCGGTCCGGGCTCAGGTAGGAGCCGTCGACCTGGTGGGTGTCGGCGAAATTGACACCGGCCGCCTCGACGGCGATCAGCAACTCGCCCCGGCCGGGGGTCGGTTCGGGCAGATCGCGGAGGGTCAGTACCTCCGGGCCGCCGAAGCGGTCGAACTGGATAGCACGCATGGTGAGGGAACGCCGTCCGGCCGGACCGGTATTCCCCTGCGTGACGCCGCAGACCGTTTACCTGCCTGGTGCGAACTCGTCGACATCGGGCTGGAAGACTGCAGGGCATGATCGGAAAAGGTCAACTCCTGCAAGACAAAGTCATATTCATTACGGGAGCGAGCAGCGGTATCGGCGCCGCAGCCGCCTCCGTCTTCGCCCGGGAGGGGGCGGCGGTCGTACTCGCGGCACGCCGGAAGGAGAGGCTCTCGGCCGTCGTGGCCGAACTGAACGACAAGGGATTCGACGCTTCTTACGTGGTGACCGACCTGACCCGCGCGCAGGACGTACGCGAGGCGGTCGATTTCGTGGTGGAACGCCACGGCCGGCTCGACGGCGCCTTCAACAACGCCGGTATCGGCGGCGACCAGGCACCACTGCACCGCATGAAGGACGACGTCTACGACTCCATCATCGACACCAACGTCCGTGGGGTGTGGAACTGCCTGCGGGCCGAGATCACCGCCATGCTGGACAACGGCGGCGGCTCGATCGTGAACAACAGCAGTGTCGGGGGCCTGGTGGCCATACCGGCGGCCGCCCCCTATGTGGCCTCCAAGCACGCGGTGGTCGGTTTCACCCGGGCCGCGGCCGACGAGTACGCACGCCAGGGGATCAGGGTCAACGCCGTGGCACCGGGGTCGACCCGTAGCGAGATCACGGCCGACTGGTACGACCGCAACCCCGGTCTGGAGGACTCGATCCACGCGATCACCCCCCAGGGGCGCACCGCGGCCCCGGAAGAGATCGCCGAGGCGGCGGCCTGGCTGCTCAGCGACCGGGCGTCGTACGTCACCGGCATCGTCATGCCGGTGGACGGCGGCTTCGTCAACCGCTGACCCCACGGGGGTGAGGACGCCCCGGCGGGACGGGGCGTCCTCACCGGGCCGGTCTAGGTCTCCGAGGCGAGGATGACGCTGAACGCGGTGCTGCCGTACTGCACGCCGGTGACCTCGACCCGCGTGACACCGTCGTCCGCCGGAGGAACGACGGCCGCCTCGATCCAGCACGGGACGTCGAACTCGACGTAGCGGGCGTACGTACTGGCCACCTCGACCGGACAGAACACCGCCGGACCGGTGAGGGCCTGGGCGGCCTGGCACGCCGCCTCGATCAGGACCAGTCCGGGGACGTGGTCCACGGGGTGGTCGTACAGGACCGCGTTGCCGACGTCCGTACGCAGTTGCCACCGTCCGGGCCGGCCGGCGGGCGCGAGGACCACGTCGGACGCGTGGTCGCGCCCGACCGTGTGCGCGGCCACGGGCGCGGGAACGGGGCCTTCTCCCCAGGCGACGTGCAGGTGCTCGCCGCGCAGTCGGCGGTAGACCGCGGGAGCTATCCAGCTGAAGTCGACCACCGACTCCCCGACCGGGCGCCCCGCGTGCAGCAGGGTCAGCTCGACCCGCATCGAGCGGTGGCCCGTACTCCGGCAGAACACGTCGACGGTCAGGTCGACCGGTTCGTCCCGGGGAACCCGGTAGTCCCGGGCCAGGGAGAAGTCCAGGCGCTCCATCAGCGTCTGGTGCGCCAGCGGAACCGATCGCTCGGCATGGGCGACGACCAGGCAGCTCTGCCGGATGGTCTGCGTGACTAACCAGGGTTCGCACGGCCCGCCCGCTGCCGCGGGCCACCGCGCGGTGACCGTATACCGGTCGGAACCGCGCGAGGACCAGCCGGTGAGCAGGACGGCCTCCTCCCGGTGCAGATGCACGTACTTCTTGAGGGCGTCGATCCCGTCGTACCGGTCCACCTGGTCGTAACCCGAAAGCAAACTGCCGGACATATTTCCCCCTCGAAAGGCCGCTGAAAGCTCCTGCTCGAGTTAAGATACCGACCCAACGGTTCTTTTTTGAGCGTTTGATTATTTCCATAGGGAGCCCAGGCGTGGCGCAACAGGAGCGGGCGATCCGGACCCGCAGGGTCATCTTGGAGGCCGCCGCTGCCGTCTTCGACGAGCTGGGCTACGAAGCCGCGACCATCTCGGAGATCCTGGAGCGGGCCGGCGTGACCAAGGGCGCCTTCTATTTCCACTTCCGCTCCAAGGAGGACATGGCCCGGGGGGTGCTCAGCGAGGCGGTGACGACCGAGGGCGTCCTGCCCCAGGAGATCAAGCTCCAGGAAGTCCTGGACATGATGATGCTCATGGCCCACCGGCTGCCCCGGGAGCCCATGTTCAGCGCCGCGCTGCGCCTGGCGGTGGACCGGAACTCACGGAGCATGTTCGGAACGCGCTGGCCCGACTGGACCGATCTCCTGGCGTCACTGCTGGGCGAGGCCAAGGCGCGGGGCGAGGTGCATCCGTACATCGAGGAGACGGGGACCGCCCGCCTGCTGCTGTCCGCCTGGACCGGCGTCCGCATCGTGTCCGAGGGGCTGCCGGGTGAGTACGACCTGCCCACCGAGGTGGCCGGGCTGCTCCAGCTGATGCTGCCCAGCATCGCCGTGCCCACCGTCCTCCCCCGGCTGGAGATCTCCACGGGCCGTACCGCCCGGCTCTTCGCCATGACGGGCAGGGACGATCCGGAAGGCGCCGGTGATGCCCCCGTGAGTGCGATGGCCCAGCACCCGTAGACGCCGGTGGCGGTGGCCCGCCACCGGCTGCGGGACCCGGCGGACGACGCTCACCACCGGCACGGGCGGCCCCTCATTCGGCCCGGGCGGCGGGAGCGGGGGAAGGGGCCGGGCTGCCGGGCTGGGGACCGGTCGTGCCCGCTCGGCTGACCCACAGGGCGGTCAGGGCCAGTGCGGGCACGGTTGCCGCGAGGAGGAACCCGGTGGTGGGCGAGGTGGCCTGGATCAGCGGGCCGATCAGCAGCGGGGAGGCGAACTGCCCGGCGAAGGTGGCCGTTCCCGACAGTGAGGTGGCCTGGCCGCGTACGGCCGCGGGCACGCCCTCGCCGATCAGCACGGTGGTCACCGGGAAGAACACGCCCTGGCCGAGGCCGAACAGCAGCGGCGCCAGGAACAGCAGGGGGGCGTTGGGTGCGACGGCGAGCAGCAGGAAGGCGGCCGTCCACAGCGCCAGTGACCCCCGCAGCAGCAGGCTGTAGGCCAGGCGGGTACGGAGCGAGGCGTACGCGAGGCCGATGAGGCTCATCGCGCCGGACATGCCCACGGTGTACAGGGAGACCAGCAGCGGATCCTCGACACCGGCCTCCGCCAGGCGCTGCGGGAGGAAGACCACGAGCGCGTACAGCAGCAGCGAGCCGCAGAACTGCAGCCCGTACCAGACGAGCAGGATGCGGTGCCGGCGCAGCATCTGCCACGCTCCGAGCCTTTTCTCGGCCGGGCGGCCGGTCCCCTTCGGCCGCTCGCGGGGCAGAAGCAGGGCGGTGGCGATCCCGAGGGGCACGCCGATCAGATAGACCCCGAAGGGAAGGTGCCAGGAGATTCCCCCGACGCCTCCGGCCAGCAGCGGCCACAGCACCCCGCCCATGCTGGTGGCCGTCCCGCGCCAGCCCATCGCACGGTCCTGCGCGGGCCCCTTGTAGAGGTTGAGCAGGGCCAGGGTGGTGCCCGAGAACACCAGGGCGGCTCCGGCACCGAACGCGATCCGGCTGGCGATGAGCGCCGGGTAGGTCTCGGCGACCAGACCGGTGCCGCCCGCCAGTCCGTACAGGACGAGTCCGCCCGCCAGCGGCAGCCGTACGCCCCAGCGGTCGAGCATCCAGCCGGCCAGCGGACTGGTCACCGCGATGGAGAGGCTGTGCGTGGTGATGATGAGGCCGGCCTCGGTGCCGCTGAGCTGGAGGTCGCCGCGGATGACCTGGATGACCGGCGCGAGGATGGATCCCGCCATCACGGTCAGGGTCGAGGCGAACAGCAGGAGCGGCAGCGTGCCGGGCCGGACCGGAGCCGGAGCCGGTGCGGGTTCGGATGCGGGAGTGCTCACCGGGCGCCTTCCAGTACGGGGGCACCGACTCCGCCGGGGCTGGTCAGACCGTGGTTGGTCAGGTGCAGGGTGCGGGTGTTGAAGGTCATGAAGGGCTGGATGAGACCGTCGACGAAGATCAGGAAGGCGAGGGTCCCGATGCCGACGGGGCCGCCCAGCAGCCAGCCGAGGGTGAGCAGGACGGTTTCGACGCCGACCTTGGCGGCCCAGAAGGGCACCTTCAGGCGCTGGTTGAGCGAGATGACGATCAGGTCCATGGCACGGATGCCGGTACCGCTCATGATGATCAGGGCGGAGCCGTAGGAGCACAGCAGGACCGCGACGACCAGGGACGGTACGGAGGCGAACCAGCCCAGGTCGGCCAGGAGCATCAGGTCGATGAGGCTGCCGCACAGGAGGAAGGTGACGAACGGCATCACGACCGGGCGACGACGGTTCCACACGGACCAGATGACGATGCATACGGCCGCGATGAGCGCCTGGGCCAGGCCGATGGTCAACGGGAAGTGCTCCAGGAGACCGAGGGAGAGGACGTCCAGGGGGTCCACGCCGAGACCGGAGTGGATGAACAGGGTGGCACCGGAGGCGAAGATCAGGCACCCCGCGAGATAGAGCGCGTAGCCCTGGATGCGGTCGCGGAGGTTGATGTGCTGACGGGGCCGGACGTGGGCGTGGGTGCTGAGCAACTTCGACATGACGGGTTCCCAATCACGACAGATGGACGCGGGCCGCCCTGGGAGCGGAAGGAAGGGTCGGACGGCCCGCGAGTGGAGGGGGTGATCAGGCGTTGACGAAGATCAGGTTGTTGCCCGCGGGGTCACTGATCTCGAAACGCTCACCTGTCTTGTGCGGAACGACGCCGGTGGGGCGGAGGTCTTCCACGGCCGAGTGGGCGGCGGGGATGTCCACCTGCGTGAAGGCGAGGCTGATGGGCTGGTCGCCCTTCTGGATGATCAGCTCGCCGTCGTGGCCGGTGTCGAAGACCACGGAGACACCGGGGTACTCCTCACGGATCTTCAGACCGAGCCGGTCGCGGTAGAAGGCGACCATGGTGTCCAGGTCCGTGCAGAAGATCTTGATGACCGTCAGCTTGCCGAACATGACGTCCTACCTCTCATGAACCCCCCTTCTCCAGGGGGCTGTTGATGTGTCGACGGGGCCGGACAGGCCCGGGGCGGAGACGGAAGACGCGGGGCCTCGCCGGATCTCCCCCGACAAGAAGGAAACTACACGGTGTAGTTCCAGAAGTAAACCGGGTAGGGCAAAAAGCGATCCGCCACGGACGGGCGGGCGCCGGAGCGCGGCGCGGGCGGGATCGTCGGAGGGGTGTCACGTAAACTAGCCGGTGTAGTTTCGTTCGATTCACGCCGGCCGGCGCGATCCGAGGAGTGAGCCATCATGACGACCCCCGCCACCGCCACCCGAACAGGGCGTCCCGCGAAGCGCACCGCGATCGACTGCGCCGCCCGCGCCGTCTTCGGCCGCGAGGGCTACACCCGCGCCAGCGTGGACACCATCGCCGCCGAGGCCGGAGTCTCCAAACGCACCATCTACAACCACTACCAGGACAAGGAGCAGCTCCTGCTGAGCGTGCTCCAGGAGAGCACGCACGCGGTGGCGGCCCATCAGGAGGAGCTGATCGACCAGCACCTGACCGACCCGGCCGACCTGAGAACCGAGCTGAGAGTGCTCGGCCGCGCCCTGGCCGCTCCGCAGAGCGGGTTCGAGGGGCACTTCGCCCTGGTGCGGGTCATCTTCGCGGAAGCGCCACGGCTGCCCTCCGAGGTCATCGAGAGCTGGCGCACCGAGGGGCCGCGACGCACCCAGGCGCGGCTCGCCCAGCACTTCACCGCCCTCACAGCGGCCGGCCGGCTGCACACGGACGCCCCCCAGGACGCCGCCGCCCACTTCACCCAACTGGTCATGTCCGAGGCGTACGAACGGTCCTTCCACGGCGCCCTCCCCCTGCCCCAGGACGAGCTGGACGCACTGGTCGCCTCAGGAGTGGCCGCCTTTCTGCGGCTGTACGGAAGCGGGTTCTGACTCCGCTCCCCCGCGAGGCCGGCCGGCACTCCGGCGCGCCCCCGCGGCGGTTGACGGGTTTCGCCGGCTGCCGCGCTCCGTCCGCCACTTCCGCGGCCGGCGGCGAGGCCGTGCGTTCGGCCGCGCCACGCCCCACGACCGCTCCGGCCTGGTCGGCGGAAGTGAAACGAGGAGGGCCGGGAGACTTTTTGCTCCGCACGGTGTAGTTTACTTTTGAGCCGGGGCGCCCTGCCCCGCCGGCACCCGTCCGTCCCTTCCGGAGGTAGTCCATGACCACCCAGCCCCTGTCCCTCGCCATCATCATCGGCAGCGCGCGCGGCGGGCGCCTCGGCGACAAGGTCGGTCACTGGTTCGCCGAGCAGGCCCGGACCCGCGGCGACCTGACGGTCGATGTGATCGACGTCCTGGAGCACCCGCTGCCGCTGTCCATGCCGGCGATGGGCGAGGAGCCGGAGGACCACGTGCGACCGGTCAAGGACGCCCTGTCCCTGCGGCTGGCGGCGGCCGACGCGTTCGTCGTGGTCACCCCGGAGTACAACCACTCCTACCCCGCCTCGCTGAAGAACATCATCGACTGGCACCTGCAGGAGTGGGCCGCCAAGCCGGTCGGTCTCGTGTCCTACGGCGGCATGGGCGGCGGCCTGCGGGCCGCCGAACACCTGCGGCAGGTCTTCGCCGAGGTGCACGCCATGACGGTGCGCGAGATGGTCAGCCTGCACAACCCCTGGACCGCGTTCGCCGACGGCGAAGCGCCCCAGGGCTCGGACGCGGCGGCGAAGAAGCTGCTGGACCAGGTGGCCTGGTGGGGCAAGGCGCTGCGCACCGCGCGCGCCGAACAGCCCTACGCCCTCTGAACCCGCCCGCACCACGGTGCCGTCGGCACGGACAGCGTCGTGGGACCCGCACGGCTCCCACGGCGCCAGGGCGGCACCGGTGCGCGTTCCCCCAGCAGTCGGACGCCCGGAAGGTGAGGTTCCCATGCCGTCGATCAGCTACAGCGACGCGGTCAACGAAGCCCTGGAACAGCTGGACGGCCTCGGGTACGAGCGCGGACAGGGCGTGGACCTCGCCAACCACGGCCCGATGGGCGCCGAGGCCCTGGCCCTGCTCGGGCAGGAGGACGAAGTCGCCCGGTGGGTGCGGCGCTACCGGGCCGCGATGGAGCACCATGAGCCGCCCGCCGCGCGCTTCGCCCTGGACCCCGCGGACGAGTCCTCCTGGCGCCCCGCGCTCGGGAGCTTCGACCGGGCCGGGGACTGGGAGCGGCTCTTCGTCCGCGAACTGGCCGGGGCGCACTGGCGCGAGGTGCTGGTCCGCTGGTGGCCGCGTCTGCTCCCGGGCCTGTTCGCCGGTCTGACCCACGGCCTCATCCGCACCGCGCACGCGGTACGCGGCCTGTACGCCGCCGCCGACAGGCCCACGCGCCTCCAGCTCGACGAGCTGGCCCGCGGCCTGGCGTACTGGGCCGCCCGCTACACCGAGCTTCCCGGCCGCCCGCGGCTGCACGGCTCCTACGACCTGCCCGCCGCGGTCGCCGCGCTGCCCCGCGTGGCACAGGACGGCCCGATGGGACCGGGTATCGCCCGCCGGCGGCTGGACGGGCTCGACGAGCTGCCCGGCTACAACGAGTCGTTGGAGTGGCTGGCCCCGGAGCAGGCGCCCCGGCTGCTGAGCGAGATGACGGTCCAGTTCGCCGACGTCTTTCTCGGCCACCCCGAGGTCTACCCGGTCCCGCTGATCCACGGCGTCACCGCACCGGCCGCCGTACGCATCCTGCTCCCGCACCTGCCGCACGAGCTCCACGAGCCGACGCTGGCCCAGCTGTGGCAGGTGCACGCGGCGTTCCTGCTGGCCTTCACCACCGACCGGCGCGACGAGGGCACGGCGGCCTGGCGGACGGAGGTCCCGGACCTGCCGCCGATGGACGAACTGGGCGCGCGGGCCGCCGAACACGGCGACGAGCACGTCATCAAGTTCACCGAGGCGTGCCTGCGCGAGTACGCCCTGCTGCCCGACCCCCGCTACCCGGCCGCCGCGTTCGCCGCGCAACGCCGCATCACCCGCCTGGACGCGGGCGGCGGTGCCGGGGGCGTACGGCCCGGCGGGTCCTCGCCCGCGTAGCGCTGCTCCGGGCGGTCACGGCCGCGAGGGGGCGCAAGAGGGCACGAGGGAAGACGCCGTCCTCTCGGGAAGTCCCCCGCACGCCGGAGGGCGGCGGGCGGGCCCGGCTGTACGCCGGGGTCCGTCAGCGCAGGGCGCGCAGGCGCCTGCGCGCCGGGCCCAGCGCCCGGCCCCGGGAGGACACGTCCGCCCAGGGGTTCGTGCGGGCCTGTTCCAGTACGCCGTCGGCATCCGTCAACGTCCAGCTGCGCGCGGTCAGTTCCTTGTCGTCGAGCTGCTCCCACGAGAGGGGTGCGGCGACCGGCGCGCCCTCCTTGGGCCGGACCGACCAGGGAGCGACGGCCGTCTGCGCGTAGGCGTTGCGCTGGACGTCGAGGTAGAGGCGGTCGCCGCGGGACTGTTTGCGTACGGCCGTGGTCAGCGCGTCCGGGTGGCGCTCGGCGAGGGTGTCCGCGACCTCCCTGGCGAAGGCGCGGGAGTCGTCGAACGTGGTGTTCCCGTCGAGGGGCACGATCACGTGCAGGCCCTTGGAGCCCGTGGTCATGAGCGTGGACGGCAGCCGCAGCTGGTCGAGGAGCTCGCCGAGCCGGTGCGCCGCTTCCCGTACGGCCGGGAAGTCGTCCCCGGGAGGGTCGAGGTCGAAGACCAGCCGGTCGGGCCGGTCGACGCGGCCGGCCCGGGAGAGCCAGCGGTGGAAGGTGAGGCACGCCTGGTCGGCCAGGAAGACGAGGGTGGCGCTGTCGTCGCACACGGTGTGCGTGACGGTGCCGCCCTCCTTGGCGACCCGCTCCCGGCGCACCCACCCGGGGTAGTGGGCGGGGGTGTCCTTCTGCATGAAGCGCGGGCCTTCGGTGCCGTCGGGCCGGCGCTCCAGCATGAGGGGCCGGTCGCGCAGCTGGGGCACCATGAACGCCGCCACGCGCCGGTAGTAGTCGGCGACGTCGGCCTTGGTGAGACCGCAGTCGGGGAAGAGGACCTTTCCGGGCCGGTGGACGGTCACCGTGCGGTGTCCGGCCCGCACGGTCGTGGTGTCGTCACTCGTCGTCGTCATCGTCTCTCCTGAGCTCGCTCCGGGCCGTACAGCCGCAGCGGCCGTACTCGAAACAGCAGCCGTACACGGAACAGCGCGGGCACGGGCCCGTCCCGGTGGGCGGGCCCGCACTGCGCGGGGAGGGGGTGGCGGGGCGTTCAGGGCACCCCGCCGCCCCCTCCCCGCCGCGTCCTCACCGTACGACCGCCTTCTCCACCAGGAGCTTCACGGCGGCCGCGATCGAGTCCGCGTCGATGCCCGACGCGTTCAGCTGCTCCTGCTCCGTGGCGGAGCCCGGCATGTTCCCCACGGCCAGGCGGACCAGCCGCGGCACCGGGCGTCCGTCGGCGAACACCTCGGCGACCGCGTCGCCCAGGCCGCCCTGCGGGTGGTGGTCCTCCACCGTCACCAGGCAGCCGGTGGCCTCCGCCGCCGCCTGTACGGCGCGCTCGTCGACCGGCTTGACCGAGTACAGGTCGACGACCCGGACCGGCAGGCCGTCCTGGGCGAGCAGGTCGGCCGCGCGCAGCGCCTCGTGGACCGTCACGCCCGCGGCGAGCAGGGTGAGCCTGTCGTCGTCGCCGGAGCGCAGCAGCTTGCTGCCGCCGACCGGGAACTCCTCGTCGGGCCCGTAGAGGACGGGCATCGCGCCCCTGCTGGTGCGCAGGTAGCGTACGCCCCGGCTCCGCCCGTCGCCCTCCGCCATCGCGGCGACGAGGTGCGCGGTCTGGTTGGCGTCGCACGGGTACAGGACGGTGCTGCCGTGGACGGCGCGGAACATCGCGAGGTCTTCGAGTCCCATCTGGGAGGGCCCGTCCTCGCCGATGGCCACTCCGGCGTGCGAGCCGACCACGTTGATGCCGGCCCTGCTGACCGCCGCCATCCGCACGAAGTCGTGGGCGCGGGTGAGGAACGCCGCGAAGGAGGAGGCGTACGGGACGTAACCGCGCGTCTGCATCCCGACCGCCGCCGCGACCAGTTGCTGTTCGGCGATGTAGCACTCGAAGAACCGGTCCGGATGCTCCTTCGCGAAGAACTGCGCCCGCGTGGAGTCGCTCACCTCGCCGTCCAGGGCCACGACGTCGGGACGCGCGGAGCCGAGTGCGGCGAGCGCCTCGCCGTACGCGTTGCGGGTGGCGACCTCGTCGCCCCGCTCGTAGCGCGGCAGTTCCAGCGGGCCCGCGGCGGGGGCGTCCGAACTCCGGGCGGTGTGCGGCCTGCTGACCTCCACCCGGACGAACCGGGGGCCGCCGAGCTCCTCGATCGCTTCCCCGGCGTCCTCCAGGGGCTTGCCGTGCTTGCCCTCCTGGTCCTCCACGGCGGCGACGCCGCGCCCCTTGCGGGTGCGCGCGACGACCGCGGTGGGCCGCCCGGTGGTCGAGCGCGCCTCGTTGAAGGCGGCGTCGACGGCCTCGACGTCGTGCCCGTCGACCTCGACGGTGTGCCAGCCGAAGGCCCGCAGCCTGCGGGTGTACGCCGCCAGGTCCCAGCCGTGCCGGGTGGGGCCGCGCTGCCCGAGCCGGTTGACGTCGACGACCAGGGTGAGGTTGTCGAGGCGCTGGTCGGCCGCGTGCTCGACGGCCTCCCACACCGATCCCTCCGCCATCTCGCTGTCGCCGCTCAGCACCCACACGCGGTAGGGGACCTGGTCCAGGCGCTTGCCCGCCAGGGCCACGCCGACGCCGACCGGCAGCCCCTGCCCGAGCGAGCCCGTCGCCACGTCCACCCAGGGGAGCCTGGGCGTGGGGTGTCCTTCGAGGCGGCTGCCGAGCCGCCGGTACGTCAGCAGTTCCTCGTCGTCGACGGCTCCGGCCGCCCGGTACATGGCGTACAGCAGGGGCGACGCGTGGCCCTTGGAGAGGATGAACCGGTCGTTGCCGGGATGGTCGGGCCGGTCGAAGTCGTAGTGCAGATGCCCGGCGAGGAGCACGGCCGCGAGGTCCGCCGCCGACATCGACGAGGTCGGATGGCCCGACTGGGCCGCGTCGGCGGCCCGTACCGCGTCGACCCTCAGCTGCTGTCCGAGCTGGATGAGCTGTTCGCTGTCCATGTCACTCCTTGTGGTCACTCCTCGTGTTCACCTCTTGGGCGTGATGGTCGTCCGGCCGCCCGCGCGGGCCGGGGACCCGGGCCAGTTCCGGTGACGAGGTGTCGAGCGGGACCGACCAGGACCGTACGAGGCCCAGCTGTACGGCCTGGCGCGGCAGTACGGCGTCGAGCGCCCAGTCGGCCGCGACCCTGATCCGGTTCCCCGGCATGGCGGCGAGGTGGTAACCGCGCGTGACCGCGCCCGCGACCGGCCCGGACAGGGGGATCCCGAGCGGGTTGGCGGCGGCCTTGACCCCGCCGAGGTCCACGAGGAACCCCATGTCGTGGTGGCGGTACGCCTGCCGTTCCCCGTACCCCAGGGACGCGGCGACATTGCGGCCCGCCACCTTCCCCTGCCGGGCGGCGTGCTGCGCGGTCATCGGGGTGAACTCCCCCGGCCGGGTGAGGTCGGGCACGGCCGCGGCGTCGCCGCAGGCGAAGACCTCCGGGTGCCCGGGCACGTTCAGTTCGGGTTCGACGAGCAGGCGCCCGCGTTCGACCGGCAGGCCGATCTCGGAGACCAGCGGGTCGGGCCGTACGCCGACGCACCAGATCAGGGACCTCGTGTCGACGAACTCGCCGTCGTCCAGCAGGACCCCTTCCGGGGTGGCCTCCTTGACGGACGTCCGCGTCCGTACGTCGACCCCGCGCCCGCGCAGCACCTTGTCCGCGGTCTGCGACAGGCGCCGGTCCAGTTCGGGCAGGATGCGCGGCGCGATGTCGAGGAGCAGCCAGCGCGGCTTGCGCTTGGCGTGGCGCCAGGCGCGCTGCTTGCGGACGAGGGCGTCGGTGAACATCTTGCCCTGGGCTGCGACCTCGGTCCCGGTGTAGCCGGCCCCGACGACGACGAAGGTGCAGCGCGCGGCGCACTCGCCGGGGTCGCCGGTGGCGGCGGCCAGTTCGATCTGGCGGGTCACGTGGTCGCGCAGGTAGAGAGCCTCGGGCAGGCCCCGGAAGCCGTGGGCGTACTCGGAGACGCCGGGGACCGGCAGCAGCTTGTTGACGCTGCCGACGGCCAGTACGAGCCGGTCGTACTCCAGCTCGCCGGCGTCGCCCTCGGGGCCCGTGTAGTGCACGCGGCGCGACGCCAGGTCGACGCGGTCCGCCTCACCGAGGACCAGCCGTACGCGCGGGAGCGTCCCCGGCAGCGAGACCGTCACCCGGCGCGGTTCGAGGATGCCGGCGGCGACCTGCGGCAGGAGGGGCAGGTAGAGGAAGTAGTCGGTGGGGTTGAGGAGGACGATCTCGGCCCTGTCCCGGACCTCCCGGGAGAGGGTCTTCGCGGCCTGATGGCCGGCGAATCCGGCTCCGACGATCACGATGCGGGGACGTTGACGGGTCACGCTTTCACCTCGTGCACGGGGCTGGGGCGATGGACCTTCCCGGTGCCCCCGAGCCCGGGGGCCAAACACCGGGCGGGGCGGGTTTCCCCGGGTGCGCGCTGGTTACCCGGCCCGCAGAAACCGTTCGCGCCGGAGGCGCTGGAGGCACTTCCCATGACCGAGTTCGGATATTTCCTGTCGAGCGAGGAGTTCGGCCCCAAGGCCCTCGTCGAACAGGCACGGATGGCCGAGCAGGCCGGCTTCCAGGCCCTGTGGATCTCCGACCACTACCATCCGTGGAACGAGGAACAGGGGCAGAGCCCCTTCGTCTGGTCGGTGATCGGCGCCCTGTCCGAGGCGGTCTCCCTGCCGGTGCAGACCGCCGTCACCTGCCCGACCGTACGGATGCACCCGGCCGTGGTCGCCCAGGCCGCGGCCACGGCGGCCGTCCAGCTCGGCGAGGGCCGGTTCCGGCTCGGCGTGGGCAGCGGCGAGGCGCTCAACGAGCACATCCTGGGCGGCGCCTGGCCCAGCACCCGGGTGCGGCTGGAGATGCTGGAGGAGGCGGTACAGCTGATCCGCAGCCTCTTCGACGGCAACGAGGTCAGCCACGAGGGCAAGCACTACACGGTGGAGAACGCCCGGCTCTACACCGTGCCCGAGGAGCACGTCCCGATCGACGTCTCCGCCTTCGGCCCCAAGGCCATGGCGCTGGCCTCGCGCATCGGCGACGGGCTGATCACCATGGCCCCCGACGGGGAGTCGGTGGCCCGCTTCCGGAAGGGCGGCGGCGGCTCCAAGCCGGTCAGCGGCGGCACCAAGGTCTGTTACGGGCCCGACCGCGACGCGGCGGTGCGCACGGTCCACCGGCTGTGGCCGAACGAGCAGCTGCCCGGCGAGCTGGGCCAGATCCTGCCCACACCACGCCACTTCGAGCAGGCGTCGACCCTCGTCACCGAGGACATGGTCGCCTCGAACGTGGTGTGCGGCGACGACGCCGACGCGCACGCGCGTGAGCTGCTGGCCTACGCCGACGCCGGTTTCGACCGGGTGTACGTGAACCAGATCGGCCCCGACCAGCGCGGCTTCTTCGACTTCTACCGCACGAAGGTGCTGCCGCAGGTCCTGGGCACGTGAGGCCGACGGAGACCGTCGTCTCACATCTCAAGATTCACATCTCACATTCCGGCACAGCGACGTAACGTACGGCGTACCGCTTCCGCGAGAAGCCGAGAGAAGGAGTACGCCATGCCGGAGGAAACCGCGGTCTACACCCATGGGCACCACGAGTCGGTGCTGCGCTCGCACAGCTGGCGGACCGCCGCCAACTCGGCGGCGTACCTCCTGGACGAACTGCGGCCGGGACTGGACGTGCTGGACGTGGGCTGCGGTCCCGGCACCATCACGGCCGACCTGGCCGCGCTCGTCGCCCCCGGCCGGGTGACGGCGGTCGACGCGGCCGAGGACGTCCTCGGGCGAGCGCGCGAGGTGGCGGCGGAACGCGGCCTGGCCACCGTGGAGTTCGCGGTGGCCGATGTCCACGCGCTCGACTTCCCCGACGACTCCTTCGACGTCGTCCACGCCCACCAGGTGCTCCAGCACGTCGGCGACCCGGTGCGGGCGCTGCGGGAGATGCGCCGCGTGTGCCGCCCCGGCGGCGTCGTCGCGGCGCGCGACAGCGACTACGCGGCCATGACGTGGTTCCCCCAGGTGCCGCTCATGGACGAGTGGCAGCGGCTGTACGGCCGGGTCGCCCGCGCGAACGGCGGCGAACCGGACGCGGGCCGCAGGCTCCTGTCCTGGGCGCGGCACGCCGGCTTCACCGACGTACGGGCCTCGGCGGCGGCCTGGTGCTTCGCCGCGCCGGACGAGCGCGCCTGGTGGAGCGGGCTGTGGGCGGACCGTACGACGGCATCCGTGTACGCCGAACTGGCGGTGGCCGGCGGCCACGCGACCGCGGACGAACTGGCGGCGATCGCGGGGGCGTGGCGTGAGTGGGGCGGCCGGGACGACGCGTGGTTCATGGTGCCGCACGGGGAGGTGCTCTGCCGCGTGTGAGGCGGCGGAGTGCGGACCGGTGCCGCTGCGGGGCCGGCGGCCCTGCGGGCCGGGGAACACGCCCCGCAGGGCACCATCGACGTACTCACGCCGGGCAGGCAGGGCACCAACTACCCTGGCCCCCATGGAGATCCTCGGAACCACGCTGCGCATCTGCGTCGACGACCTGGAGGCCACGGTGGCCTTCTACGAACGCCTCACCAAGAGCCGCGCGCTGCGCTTCGAGCGCGGCGGAGTCTCCGTCGCCGCGGTCGGCTGCTTCCTCCTGATGAGCGGCCCCGAGTCCGAACTCGAAGTGCTGCGCAAGGTGTCGGCCACCATCGCCGTCAAGGACGTCGACGAGGCGGGCGCGGCCCTGGCCGGGGCCGGCGCCCGCATCATCGCGGGCCCCGTCCCGACCCCGGTGGGCCGCAACCTGATCGCCGCGCACCCGGACGGCTCGGTCTTCGAGTACGCCGACCGGCGCGCCGCCGTGTGACCGCCGGCTACTCCCCCGCCGGCCGCATCCGGTAGTCGTACGCCTCGGGCAGCGGCTCGTCGCCGGCCGCCGCCGCCCACACCTCGCCCAGGACCTCCGCGCCCTCGCGCAGGTCGGGCACCTCGAAGCCGGCGTCGAAGAGCGCGCGGGCGCCCTCCCGGTCCCCCTCGGCGACGAGGAGCTGCGCCTCGACGAGCCGGAAGCGGCCGCTTCCGCGTACGGCGGGGGGCAGCCCCTCCCAGACGGCGCGGGCCGCCTCCTCACGCCGTGCCGCGAGAAGCGCGGCGATCGCCTCGCGGCCGAGGGCGGCCGTCGCCGCCGTCCACGCCTCGCCGTCGTGCCGCTCCCGGTGCTCGCCGTCGCCCCGCTCCTGGCGGAGGAGGTCGTCGAACGCCTCGGCGTAATGGTCGGCGGCGCGCCCGGAGTTGCCCGCCTCCCGGTCGGCGACGGCGAGGCAGCGCAGCAACGGCCAGCGCACGGAGGCCAGTTTGAGCCCCCGCTCCCAGCTGCGCACGGCCTGCGCCACATCGCCCGCGTGCCACTGGGCGACCCCCAGGTGGTACTCGGTGAGGGGCTCCGCCGGCGCCGTCTCCAGCATGTCCCGCCAGTGCGGCGCGACCAGCGACGGGCCCGGCAGGGCCGCCTCGCGCGACGCCGGGAAGGTGCCGCTGCGCTCCAGCTCCAGCCAGGGCAGCTGCTGTTCGCCGAGCGTCGCCTCGTCGAAGGGCGTACCGGGGAGTTCCAGTGCGGCGCGCACGACTTCGAGCGCGCCCCATCCGGAGCCGGTGGCGAGCGACTCCCCGGGCGCGTGGTCGGCGTACGGCCGCCACGCCTCGTAGGCCGCCTCCACCCGCGCGCGCGGCAGCGCGTCCTCCAGCCGGGCCTCCGCCTCCGCGCGGGCCGCCGCCCAGTCCCCGCCGTGCACCGCCCCGGGGTCGGCGGCCAGCGGACCGTACGCCTCCAGCCAGCTGAACTCGGCGCCGGCCTCCAGCGGTACGTGCTCCAGCTGGGTACGGGCGAGGCCGGCCTGGATCTCGGCGTAGCCCGGGGTACCCGGCTCGGTCAGCCACTGCTGCCAGCGCCGCCCGCCGCGCCCCGCGCCCCACAGGAACAGCTTGCGGCCGCGCAGCAGGTCGGTGGAGGTCTGGACGAGCCCCTGCCCGTCGGCGCCGAGCGAGGCGATCCACTTGCGGGCCTCTCCGGGCACCTCGTAGAAGTAGTCGGCCGGAAACTCGCCGCGCAGCGGGTACGTACGGTCGACGCCGTCGCCGTGGGACTCCGGCACCGGCACGCGCCGCAGGCGGCGTTCGTACCCGAAGTGCCAGGCCTCGTCCGCCGGGGCGAGTACCCGGGTCCCCTCGTCCTCCGGGACCGCCGTGTTGGACCACCAGTAGGTGGGTACGGTCCGCTCGTGCGGGTTGCGTATCCGTACGCCGACGTGGAGGAAGTCGGAGTCGGCCGGCAGCCACAGGTCCACCTGGAAGGGCAGGTCGCGCAGCCGTTCCCACTCCCAGAGCCTGACCATGTCACCGCCGTCGGGGGCGGGGACGACCGCGGCGTGCAGCGGGGCGCAGGACAGCGTCGTGTGTCCGGTCGCGCCGATGTTCCACTCCAGTCCGCCGGAGAACCAGGCTCCGTTGAGTGCGAAGTCGGCGGGCTGGAGGACCGGGTTGCGGTAGAGCAGTTCGCGTCCCGTCGGCTTGTGGAACAGCGAGTGCACGCGCCCGCCGAGCCCCGGCAGCACGGTCGCTCGCAGCCGGTCGTTCTCGATGACGATCGCGTCGAGGTCCGTCCGCGCGCGCTCGCGTCCGTATCCGTCCAGGACGCGTACGGGCAGGAGGGTGCGCAGCGGTCCGTAACCGGCCTGGCGGGCCATGTCGCGCGGCAGGCGGGCGCGCGAACGCTCGTCGACGGCGTGCGTCTCGTCGAGGGGGCGGAGCACCGGCAGCGGGTTCTCCGGCCCCAAGGGGGCGGCGGGCAGGGTCAGTACGGCGCGTCGCACGGTCGTGGCCAAGGCAGTCTCACTCCCTCACACGGGCCGCCGTCCACCGGCGCCCGACGCCCATCCGAACACGGCGGACGCCTCCCTGACCAGGGGGTCCCGGGGAAGACCGCCGGGGGTCAGCGACGCATTTCCGAGGTGATCGCCCACCGTTCGTGGTCGCGCCAGGCGCCGTCGACGTGGATGAAGTCCGGTGAGAAGCCCTCCAGCCGGAACCCGGCCCCGCGGACGAGCGCGAGGGACGCCTTGTTCGCGGGCTGGACGTTGGCCTCCAGCCGGTGCAGGCCCATGGGGCCGAAGGCCCGGTCCATGACCAGGCCGAGGCCCTCGCTCATCAGACCTCGGCCCGCCGCGTGCGCGAACGCGCCGTAGCCCAGCGCGCCGCACAGGAAGTTGCCCCCGATGATGTTGTTGATGTTGATGAAGCCCGCGATGCGGCCGTCCGGGCGCTCGCACACCAGGAAGCCGACCCGTGCCGGATTGTCGATGAGCAGATCCGCGTAGGCGGCGTACGCGGCGGGCCGCTCCGGCGGGAAGAGCCACGGGTGGTGCAGGCTCCTGCTCTCGCGCGCCAGCGCGGTGAACTCGTCGGCGTCGGCGTGGCTGAAGTGCCGCAGGCCCACGCGCGGGCCCTCGGCGAGGTAGGCGGCGCACTCGGGGCTCTCGGACATCCCTCCAGGCTACTTCCGCCCTTCCCCGGCGCGCGCGACCGGGCGGGCGGACGTGTGAGGGGGAACGTCGTCAGCCGAGCGAGCCCCTGGTCACCGGAAGCTCCAGGACGCCGGTGTCCTCGGGGGCGCTGGTGACCGTCACCGGCTTGACGCCCCGGTTGCCGTAGTACGCGTCGTCGCTCGCCGCGACGACGAACTCCAGCCGGTGCCCGGTCTCGTAGCGGTGCACGATGCCGGGGAGCGAGACGGTGAAGGGACGGCTCACGTCGGGCACGCGGACCGGCGCGACGAGGCGCTGGACGAGCGTCCTGGTGCCGTCGGGGGCGACGTCGTACAGCTTGGCGAAGAGGACGAGCTTGTCGGCGGCGTCACCCGAGTGCTGTACGCGCTCGGTCCTCGGGGAGACGACCCTGAGAGTCGCCCTCGGCGCGCCGACCACGTCCACGGGGGCCTCGAGCGGCTCGGTGGACCAGCCGAGGTAGGTGCCCGGGGCGTCGCTGGGAGCGCGGTCGGGCAGGCCGGTCAGGCCGGAGAGGGAGTTCTCGGAGTGGCTGGTGGGGAAGAGGCGGTTGCGGTACTCGCGGGCGCCGCGCACGACCTTGGAGCGGTTGTCGACGAGCTTGCCGTCGCCGGAGAGGTACACCTTCCGCGACAGGGCGGGCGGCGCGGCGGCCGTGCCGTAGCCGCTCTGCCAGTCGCGGTAGTACGCGAAGGCGGGGCCGGTGCCGGTGCCCTTCCTGCCGCGCAGGTGGCGGTCGAACCAGGCGAGGACGCGCCGGCCGACATAACTGGTCTCCAGATTGCCCTGCCCGAGGTTCAGTTCGCCGGCGGCGGGGTCGGTGAGACCGCCGCTGTGGCCCCAGGACTGCCAGATCATGCGGGTCTCGGTGCCCCGGGCCTTGAGGGCCCTGTACGTCGCCTCCGCCTCGTTCAGGTTGAAGAGGGTGTCGGCCTGGCCCTGGACGATCAGCGTCGGCGTCCTGACCTTGTGGAGGTACGAGACCGGGGAGACGCCGCGCGCGTAGGCGAGCATCTCGGCGGTGCGGCCGGCGGGGTAGCGGCCCGAGGCCAGCAGCCGGGTGGTCCCGCAGGCCTCGGCGACGAAGTGCAGGCAGCCGCCGCCACCGGCCCGGGACGGGTCGAGGCCCGGGTTGAGCAGGCCCTGCGCCTCGCCCATGAGGAAGAAGCCGGACGTCCACTGGTACTTGTACGCCCCGGGGACGGCCCGGTCGTCCGTGGCGCTGTTGGGGTCGAGGGAGTAGGCGAGGTCGTTCCAGGTGATCAGGGGCACGAGGGCGTCCGGGCGGCGGTCGTTCGCGGCCGTGGCCAGCTGGACGGTGCCGCCGTACGAGCCGCCGATCATCCCGACGCGCGGGTCGCCCGCGCCGTCCTTGACGACGTAGTCGGCGCGGGTGCCGTCGTCGGCGGCGCGGATGCCGCCCAGGAAGTCGATCAGGCCCGACGCGGCCCGGCCGTCGGTCTCCGGGTCGTTGAGCGAGATGGGGCAGCCGGACGTGCCGAAGCCGAGACCCGAGTAGGCGAGGGCGACGTAACCGCGGGTGGCGAAGGCCTTGGCGATGGCGTCGGTGGAGCCGTCGGCCTTGCTGCCGCCGAAGCCGTTGGTGGTGAGGACGGCGGGCGCGGGGCGGGCCCTGCCGACTCCGGCGGGGCGGTAGAGGTCGGCGTCGACGGTGCACGTCCCCTCGCCCGCCCGCACCGTGAACCTCAGGGGGGTGACGGTGAATTCGGCCGCCGCGCCGGCCTGTCCGGGGGCGGTCAGGGCCAGGGGCGCGGCGAGCGCCGCGGCGGCGGCGAAGACGACCGGTCCGCGGGACGCGGACACGGAGCGGCGACGGCGGGGGCGACGGAGCATGCGGACCTCCACACTGAGGGCACCTTACCGACCGGTCGGTACCGGCGCCCGTCATGCTGGGACACGCGTCGCACGGCTGTCAACGGTCGGAGCGGGGCGACCGTTGGAAGGCCGGTGAAGACGGCTCGGACCGGTCCTGCCGACGGCGCCCGGAAGTGCGCTGTCAGACCCGGCTGCTACGGTCCGGGGATGATGAAACGCGTTCCCTTCACCGGTGGCGAGAAGGAAAGTCTCCAGGTCTCCCTGGACCGGCACCGCGATGCCGTGCTGTGGAAGCTCGACGGCCTCGACGACGAGCAGCTGCGCCGGCCCATGACCCCGTCGGGGACCAGCCTGCTGGGCCTGGTGAAGCATCTGGCGAGTGTCGAGTACGGCTGGTTCTGCACCACGTTCGGGCGCGGGAGCGAGCCGCTGTGGTTCGAGCCGCAGGACGACATGACGGTGACGGACGGCGAGTCCACCGCGGACATCGTGGAGCTCTACGGCCGCGCGCGGGCCGCCGCCGACCGGGCCGTGGCCGAGCTCGACCTGGACACACGGGGCACGTCGTGGTCGGGCAACACCGTGTCGATGCGCTGGGTGCTCATCCACATGCTGGAGGACACCGCGCGGCACGCGGGTCACATGGACATCATGCGTGAGCTCGTCGACGGGGCGACGGGCGACCACCCGGGGGCCTGAGCGCCTGCCGCCTCACCGCAGCGCGGGCACGTCGAGGGTGAGGGTGCGGGCGTCCGTGTCGAGTACGGCGGGCACACCGAGCGGCATGGTCAGGGCCGTCGCGCAGTGCCCGAAGCCCAGCTCCTCGACGACCGGCACCCCCAGGGAGCCCAGCCGGTCGTACAGCAGCGTCCGCACCTCCTCCTCGTACGGGCCGCACCCCTCCCACGAGCCGAGGGCGATGCCCGCCACGCCGTCCAGCCAGCCGGAGCGCAGCAGTTGGGTGAGGATCCGGTCGAGGCGGTACGCCTCCTCGCCGATGTCCTCGATCAGCAGCAGGCCGCCGCGGGCGCCGGGCCTGGCGTACGGAGTGCCCAGGCCGGCGGCGAGCAGGCTGACGCAGCCGCCGAGCGTGACGCCGCGCGCCCGGCCGGGGACCAGGACGCCCGCCGCCTCCAGGCCGAGGGTCATGACCGACTCGGGCTCGAAGAGCGTGGCCCGCAGCGCATCCCGCGTCGGGCCGTCCTCGAGGAAGGGGACGCTCGCGGCCATCGGCCCGTGCAGCGTGGCCAGGCCCAGCCGTACGGCGAAGGCCTCGTGCAGCGCGGTGATGTCGCTGTAGCCGACGAAGACCTTGGGTCCGGCCGCGCGCATCGCCGTCCAGTCGACCAGGTCCACCATGCGCTGGGCGCCGTAGCCGCCCCGCGCGCAGATCACCGCGTCCACCGACGGGTCGCACCAGGCCTCCTCCAGGTCCCGGGCCCGCGCCTCGTCCGGTCCCGCCAGGTATCCGAACTGCCGGTGCACGTCCCGCACGTGGGGGCCGACCACCGGTTCGAGGCCCCAGCCCCGCAGGATGCCGAGACCCTCTTCGAGCCGCTCCGGGGGGACGGGCCCGCTGGGGGCCACGACGGCGACCCGCGCCCCCGCCCTCAGTCGCGCGGGCCTGGCCAGAGGAGTCAGAGGAGGCGCAGGAGTCATATGGTGAGTTCCAGACGGGGTACGTCGTCGCGGTCGATGCCGAAGGTCTGGGCGTAGAGGGAGAGTTCGGCCTCCAGCGCACGGGTCAGGGTCTCGGCCCTGCGGAAACCGTGCCCCTCCCCCTCGAAGGCGAGGTACGCGTGCGGGACGCCGCGCCCCGCCATGCGCTCCAGGAACCTCTCGCACTGCGCGGGCGGGCAGATCACGTCGTCGAGCCCCTGGAGCAGCAGGAACGGCGCGGTGATCCCGTCGGCCCGGTGCAGGGGCGAACGGTCGCGGTAGCGGTCGGGGCAGGCGGCGAGCGGTCCGACGAGGCTCTCCAGGTACCGCGACTCGAAGTCGTGGGTCCCGTCCGTCGCCCAGCCCTCCAGGTCGAGGACCGGGTAGATCACGGTGCCGCAGGCATAGACGTCGGTGCCGGCCAGCGAGGCCGCCGCCGTCCAGCCGCCCGCGCTGCCGCCGCGGATCGCGAGCCTGCGCGGATCGGCCGTGCCCTCCTCGGCCAGGGCGACGGCGACGGCGGCGCAGTCCTCGACGTCCACGACGCCCCACTGTTCGCGCAGCCGGTCGCGGTATTCGCGTCCGTACCCGGCGGAGCCGCCGTAGTTGACCTCGGCGACGCCGATCCCGCGCGAGGTGAAGTAGGCGATCTCCAGGTCGAGTACGAGCGGGGCGCGCCCGGTCGGCCCGCCGTGCGCCCACACCGCGTACGGCGGCAGCTCGTCGCCGGGGGCGATGCGGCCGGGGTTGTGCGGCGGGTAGATGTGGGCGTGGATCTCGTGGCCGTCGGGTCCGGTGAAGACGCGGATCTGCGGCTCGGGATAGAAGGCGGGGTCCACCGGGTCCTCGTGCGCGGCGCCGATGACCCGGGTGTGCCCGGTGCGGGTGTCGAGCTCCATGACCTCGTACGCGCTGCGCGGGCTGGCGGCGACGCCGACGACCCGGCTGCCGTGCACGGCGAGCGTGGGGGCCCACTCGGTCCAGGGGCCCGCCGAGTCGACGACTTCGCAGCTCTCCGGGTCGAGGATGCCCAGCGCGGTGGTGCCGCTGCCGTGGATGACGGCGATCAGGCCGTTGTCCAGCGGGTGGAACCAGCGCAGGCCGATCTTCCAGAGCGGCCCGCCGAACTCCTCGGCGCGGGCGCAGAGCGAGGCCGCCGTTCCCCGGTGCGGGTCCGCGCGGTACAGGTTCCACCACCCGTCGGCGTCACTGGCGTAGAGCAGCTGTCCGTCGGCGGTCCAGTCGACCTGGGGGACCGACTCCTCGGGTCCGCCGGCGAAGCGCCGCGGGTCGCGGAAGGTGCCGTCCTCGGCGATGTCCGCGAGGATCACTTCCGTGCCGTCCCAGGGCATCCGGGGATGGTCCCAGGCGATCCAGGCCGCCCGCAGCCCGTCCGGGGAGACGCGGGGCCCGGTGACGAAGCGGTGCGCGCCGTCGGAGAGTTCGCGGACGGCGGCGCGGTCCTCGGCGGCCGAGCCGTCGAGCGGTACGGCGGCGATGACGCGCCGTACGTCGGTGGGGGCCTCGCCCGTGAACTCCTCCAGCACGCACCACACCTCGCCCGCCGCACCCCGGTCCACGCGCAGCTGCGGGTCTGCCCAGCGCAGCCCGCCGCCGACGGCCGATACGGGAGTGAGGGGCCGGGGCGCGGCGCCGGGCACGTCGGGTTCGTACGCGTAGAGCCGCTGGTCGGGGAAGTGGACGAAGACGACGAGCGGTCCGCCCACCGCGCGCTGGGCGCCGGCCCAGGGCAGGCCGCCGTACTCGACGACTCGGCTGCGTACGTTCCAGGGTGCGGGCAGAACCGATTCCTCGGCGCCGTCCGCCCGCCGGCGCACCAGCGCGCGCCGGCCGCCCTCGGTGGGGCGCGGCGCGGTCCACCACACCTCGTCGCCGACCATGCCGACGTACTCCGGGTGCCCGCCGTGCGAGGCGGCGAGCCCGGCGCCGATCGGCGACGGCCAGCTTCCGTACGGCCCTGTGGGCACCATGCCTTTCAACTCCCCGTGCCGGGCGGTCCGCTGCGCGGTCCGCTGTGCGGTCTGGCTATGCGGTCCTCAGGTAATGGTCGAGCACCCGAACGCCGAAGTGGAGGGCCTCGACCGGAACGCGTTCGTCCACGCCGTGGAAGAGCGCCCCGTAGTCGAAGTCGACCGGCAGCTTCAGCGGCGAGAAGCCGTAACCCGTGATGCCGAGCCGGGAGAACTGCTTGGCGTCCGTGCCGCCCGACATGCAGTACGGCACGACGTGCGCGCCGGGGGCGAAGTGCTCCACCGCGGCGCGCAGTTTCGCGTACGTCGGCGAGTCGGTGGGCGCCTGGAGGGCGGTCTCCCGGTGGTGGAACTCCCAGTCCACCTGCTCTCCCGTGAGCCGGTCCATGGTCTGGCGGAACTCCTCCTCGCCGCCGGGCAGGAACCGCCCGTCGACGTAGGCGGTCGCCCGACCCGGGATGACGTTGACCTTGTAACCGGCGTCCAGCATGGTCGGGTTGGCGCTGCCCCGTACCGTCGCCTCGACCAGCTCGGCGGCCGGACCCAGCTTGTTGAGCAGCGCGTCCACGTCGAAGCCGGGCGCGTCGAAGTCCGGTGCGTCGAGGTGGTGCAGGGCGGCGAGCTCGGTGAGGGCGGCCCGGACGGTCGGGGTGAGCCGCACCGGCCACTCGTACGCGCCGATCCGGGCGATGGCGGCGGCCAGCCTGCTCACGGCGTTGTCCCGGTTGACCTTGGAGCCGTGGCCCGCCGTGCCGACGCCGGTGAGCTTGAGCCAGCCGGTGCCCCGCTCCCCCGCCGCGATCGGGTAGATCTCCATGCCGGGGCCCGCGTGGAAGGTGTAGGCGCCGGATTCGCTGATGCCTTCCGTGCAGCCCTCGAAGAGCTCGGGGTGCTCGTCGGCGAGGAAGCCGGAGCCGTCGGCCGCGCTGGCCTCCTCGTCGGCGGTGAAGGCGAGCACGATGTCGCGGCGGGGCCGGGTGCCGGAGCGCGCCCAGGCCCGTACGACGGCGAGGACCATCGCGTCCATGTTCTTCATGTCGATGGCGCCACGGCCCCAGACCACCCCGTCGCGGACCTCCCCGGAGAAGGGGTGCACGCTCCAGTCGGCGGGCTCGGCGGGTACGACGTCGAGGTGGCCGTGGACCAGGAGGGCGTCGGCGGACGGGTCCGTGCCGGCGATCCTGGCCACGACGTTGGTCCGTCCGGGGGTCCGTTCGAGCAGGAGGGGCGCGAGCCCGGCACCGGCCAGCCGCTCGGCGACGTACTCGGCCGCCGGGCGCTCGCGGCAGTCGCCGCCGCCCCGGTTGGTGGTGTCGATCCGGATGAGATCGGACGTGAAGGTCACGACCTCGTCGAGCGCGAGCGCGTCGATCGTTCCCCCGTCGACCGGCTGCTGATGCCGATGCTGGTCAGCCATACTGCTCCTCCACCGCGGCCGAGACGACAGTCGTCACGGCCTTGAACGTACGAATGCCCTCATACATCGTCCCGCTGGTGTACGCGACACGCCGCTCTCCGGTCGCCTCCACCCCCGGCACCACGGTCGCGACGCCGGAGAGGTGCTCCGCGTCGAACTCCAGCTCCACGGTGAACGGGCCGCCGCGCACCGGTGCGTGGCGTACGGCGAGAGCCGTCGCCTCCTTCGCGGCGGCCCTGATGTCGGCGGCGGTGCGGGCCGGGGTACGGCACACCGCGGCGTACCGCGAGACGTGGTCCTTGACCGCGACCTTGTGGGCCCCGGGAGCGTACCCCTTGGCGTCCTCGCAGGTCAGATCGTCACCGGTGACAAGGATCACCGGTACGCCGTACTCCGCGACGACACGGGAGTTGAGCAGTCCCTCGCTGGCCCGCTCGCCGTTGACCCACACACCCGTGATGGAGTTGGCGAGGTAGGTGTGCGCGAGGACGCCCTCGGTGCCGGCGCCGGTGTGGTAGCCGACGAAGGCGATGCCGTCCACGTCCCCGTGCTGCACGCCCTCGACCATGCTGAGTGCCTTGTGGCGGCCCGTGAGCATCTCGGCGCGCTCGTCGAGGTGCTCCAGGAAGAGGTTGCGCATGGTCCAGTGCGCCTCGTTGATGAGCACCTCGTCGGCGCCCCCGTCGAAGAAGCCGAGAACGGCCGCGTTGACATCGGAGGTGAACAGGGAGCGGCAGCGCTCCCACTGCGGTGTGCCCGGCAGCACGTCGGCGGGCCAGGTGACACCGGTGGCACCCTCCATGTCGGCGCTGATGAGGATCTTCATGGGTCAGCTGTCCCCTCGCAGGTCATGCCGCGTCACGTTACGCGCCGGGGAACCGCCGGGCCAGGCCACATGCGGGTTCAGTGGTCCAGTCCTCTGCAAGGAGAGCACACGGAGACGGCGGGGGGAGCGCCGGGGGGCGGGAGGGGAGCGCCGGGGGGGGCGGAAGGGGAGCGGAGAGAGCGCGGGGGGGAGCCGGTCAGCTGTCCGGCCCCTCGACCAGAACCACCTCCAGGGTGCGCGGACCGTGCACGCCCTCGACCCGGTCCAGCTCGATGTCACTGGTCGCCGAAGGACCCGAGATCCAGGTCAGCGGCCGCCGGGGGTCCAGCCGCTCCAGGGCCTGGGGCACCGAGCCGACCACCTGGTCCGGGACCCGTACGACACAGATGTGGTGATCGGGCACCAGGGTGATCCGGCGTCTGCCCTGGTCGGGGCCGCCGTCCAGGACGATCGTGCCGGTCTCGGCGATCGCGACCGCGCAGCCCGTGACCACGCTGTCCACGGCGTCGAGCCGGTGCGTGGTGCTCGCCTCCCGGTCGTGCACCCGGACCGGGTCCGCGGCGGCCAGCCAGTGCGGCGGGAGTCCCGGCGGTACAAGCACCGTCCGCGAGCCCCGCCCGGCCAGGAGCCGCATCAGCAGCGCCGGCAGCCCGGCCGGGTCCGTCCGGTGCACGAGCGCCCGGTAGTCCGCCAGGTTCTCCGCGAGCAGTCCGACCGTCTCCTCGGTGCTCCGGTCGCCGTGCACCCGCAGGTAGCCGCGCTCCACCCGCACATCCTGCGGCCGTTCGTCGGCCGGCACGTCCGCCAGGGCCCGGCGCACCCGCGCCAGCACCCGCTCCCTGCCGCTGCTCACTCGGCTCCTCCGCGGGTGCGCTGCCACCAGTCCCTGAACGGTTCCGCGGGCAGCTCGGGCAGCGCCCGCGTGTCGCTCCACGCGCGCCCCGGCCCCGGCAGCCGCTTCGGATGGACGCGGCGGGTACGGGACGCCAGCCGCTGTCCGGCCCGCAGGACGCCCGGACGGTCCAGCGCCCAGCGCGCCGCGCGCATCGCCGCGCGCTCCGCCGCGTGCCCCTTGGCGGGCTTGATCGTGACCCGCGCCCCGTTCCTGGTCACCGTCCCGCCCTCGACCACCCGCTCCCGCAGGTGCACCAGTACCTCCGGGATGTCGATGGCGACGGGACACACCTCGTAGCAGGCGCCGCACAGCGACGACGCGTACGGCAGTGAGGCGTCGACCTCGCTTCCCGTACCGCGCAGCTGGGGGCTGAGGATCGCGCCGATCGGCCCCGGGTAGACCGAGCCGTACGCGTGCCCGCCCGCCCGCTCGTAGACCGGGCACACGTTCAGGCACGCCGAGCAGCGGATGCAGCGCAGCGCCTGGCGCCCCACCTCGTCGGCCAGCGTGTCGGTGCGGCCGTTGTCCAGGAGCACCAGGTGGAAGTCGCGCGGCCCGTCGCCGTCCGTCGTACCGGTCCACATGGTGGTGTACGGGTTCATCCGCTCCGCCGTCGAGGAGCGGGGCAGGAGCTGCAAGTACACCTCCAGGTCCCGCCAGGCCGGGACGGTCTTCTCGATGCCGACGACGGAGATCAGTGTCTCGGGGAGGGTCAGGCACATCCGTCCGTTGCCCTCGGACTCGACCACGACGAGGGTGCCCGTCTCCGCCACCATGAAGTTGGCGCCCGAGATGCCGACCTTGGCGCGCAGGAACTTCTCCCGCAGGTGCAGCCGGGCCGCCTCGGCCAGTTCGGCCGGGGTGTCGGTCAGCCCTTCGGGGGCGGCCCGTCCCCAATTCCCCATCTCCTGGGCGAAGATGTCGCGGATCTCGCCCCGGTTGCGGTGGATGGCCGGCACCAGGATGTGCGACGGCCGGTCGTCGCCGAGCTGCACGATCAGCTCCGCGAGGTCGGTCTCGTAGGCGCGGATGCCTTCCGCCTCCAGCGCCTCGTTGAGCCCGATCTCCTGCGTGGCCATCGACTTGACCTTGACGACCTCGCTCTGGCCGGTGGCCTTCACCAGCCCGGTCACGATCCGGTTGGCCTCCTCGGCGTCCACGGCCCAGTGCACGGTGCCGCCCGCCGCCGTGACCGACTCCTCCAGCTGGACGAGGTAGTGGTCGAGGTGGCGCAGCGTCCGGTCCTTCACGTCCTTGCCGGCGGCGCGCAGCCGCTCCCAGTCGTCCAGCTCGGCGACGGCCTTGGCGCGCTTGTCGCGGATGGTGTGCGTGGCATGGCGGAGGTTCCTGCGCAGCGTCTCGTTGCCCACGGCCTCCCGCGCGGCGGCCGGGAACGCCGGCATCCCCAGATACGTACCGCTCGTACCGCTCATGTGTACGGCTCCTCCTCGGTCGCGGCGAGGATCTCCGCGATGTGCACGGGCCGCACCGTGGACCCCTGCCTGGTGAGCGTCCCGCCGATGTGCATCAGGCAGGAGTTGTCGACGGTGCACACCGCCCCGGCGCCCGTGGACTCGATGTTGCGCACCTTGTCCGCGCCCATCGCCGCCGACACGGCGGCGTTCTTCACCGCGAACGTGCCGCCGAAGCCGCAGCACTCCTGAGCGCCCGGCAGTTCGCGCAGCTCCAGCCCCCCGACCTGCTCCAGCAGCCTGCGCGGCCGGTCGCGCAGTCCCAGCACGCGCAGCCCGTGGCAGGTGGGGTGGTAGGTGACGGGGTGCGGGAACCAGGCGCCGACGTCGGTCACCCCGAGGACGTCGACCAGGAACTCCGTCAGTTCGTACGTCTTCGGCACGGCCCGCGCCGCGGCGTCCGCCAGCGCCCGGCCGCGCCCCTCGGCGGCCGCCTTGGCGCCGATCCGCGGGTAGTTGTCGCGGACCATCGCGGCGCAGGAACCGGAGGGCGTGACGACGTACGCGTAGTCGGCGAAGGCCGCGTCGTACCGCCGTACCAGCGGTTCGGTCTCGTGGCGGTAGCCGGTGTTGAACTGCGGCTGCCCGCAGCAGGTCTGGGCCTGCGGGAAGTCCACCTCCACCCCCAGTCGCTCCAGCAGCCGCACGACGGCCTGCCCGGTGCGCGGATAGAGCGTGTCGTTCACGCACGTGACGAAGAGAGCTACGCGCACGTCACGTCCTCCTCCCCCGGCAGCCTGTGCCGATCCGGTCCGCGGCCTCGTCCCATGCGGAACGATCACCCGCCGGACGGTAGTACCGCAAGGGCTGGGTGGCGCGCAGCAGGGCCCGCAGCCCGGCGAGTCCGCCGCCGACCACCCCGGCCGCGCGCGCCTGGACCAGTACGTTGCCGAGCGCCGCCGCCTCGGCGGGTCCCGCGACGACCGGCAGGCCGGTCGCGTCCGCCGTCAGCCGGCACAGCAGTGTGTTGTGCGCGCCGCCGCCGACGACGTGCACCGTGCCCGCCGTCCGGCCGGACAGCGCCTGGGCCTCCTCGACGGCCGCGCGGTGGGCCAGGGCGAGCGAGTCGAGCACGCAGCGGGTGGTCTCGACGGGTGTGCGGGGCTCCGGCTGCCCGGTGCGGGCGCAGGCCCGTGCGATACGGCGGGGCATGTCGTCCGGCGCGAGGAAGGCGGGGTCGCCCGCGTCCACGACCGAGCGCAGCGGGGCCGCCCGCGCCGCCCCGTCGAGGAGGGCGTCGAGGTCCTGCGGATCCCCCTGCGCCTCCCAGGTGCGCAGGCACTCCTGCAACAGCCACAGCCCCATGATGTTGCGGAGGTAGCGGACGGTGCCGTCCACCCCCAGTTCGTTGGTGAAGTTCGCGGCCCGGGACGCCTCCGTGAGCACCGGGTGGTCGAGTTCGAGCCCGGCGAGGGACCAGGTCCCGGTGGCGATGTACGCGAAGCCGCCCCCGTCCCCGGCCTCATACCCGTCCGCGGGGACGGCCACCACCGCCGACGCCGTGTCGTGCGAGCCCACGGCGGTCACCGGGACGGGACCGGCCAGTCCCGTCCCGGCCAGCACCTCGGGCCGCAGCAGCCCGGCCGGGTCGCCGGGGCTGCGCAACGGCGGGAACAGCCCGAGGTCGATGCCCAGGCGCGCGGCGACGACGGGCGACCAGGTGCGGGTGCGCGGATCGACGAGCTGGGTGGTGGAGGCGTTGGTGATCTCGGTGCCCGCCTCGCCCGTCAGCCAGTACGAGATCAGGTCGGGGATCAGCAACAGCCGCCGCGCGGCGGCGAGTTGCGGCGTCCCCTGGGCCGCGACGAGCTGGAAGACGGTGTTGAACGGCAGGTGCTGGAGCCCCGTGGCGGCGTACAGCTCCTCGGGCGGCAGCGCCGCGGCGACCTTCTCCGGGGCGCCGTCGGTCCGGGCGTCCCGGTAGTGCACGGGGTTGCCGAGCAGGGCGCCGGCGGCGTCGAGCAGCCCGTAGTCCACCGCCCAGCTGTCGATCCCGACCCCCGCCAGCGGCCCGCCGGCCGCCGCTCCGGCCGCCCGCAGGCCGTCGAGCACGCCCCGGTAGAGGGCGAGGACGTCCCAGTGCAGCGTCCCGCCGGTCCTCACGGGCCGGTTCGCGAAGCGGTGCACCTCCTGGAGGTCCAGGGTCTCGGGCCCGACCCGGGCGACCATGACGCGTCCGCTGGAGGCGCCCAGGTCCACGGCGGCGAAGGTGCGGGTGCGGGTGGGTGGCATGAGTTCCTCGTGGAGTACGGGTGGGGTGGGACGGGGGTGGCGGCGCGGACACCGGGGGCCGGGGCGGAGGCAGGACGCCTGCGGCGGGCCTCTTCCCCACCCCGCCCCTCAAACTCCCCCAGACTCCGTCCCGGGGCCCCCAAGAGGCTGAATGTGCCGTTGAGCGCGCAAAATCCAGCCCGTCCGGGGTCCGGGGGCCTGCCCCCGGTTCGGGAAGGGGCGGGGCGGGGAAAAGCCCGCCGCGGGCGGCCCCGCCGCTACCGCAGGAACGCGGCGGCGACCCCCGCGTCCACCGGAATGTGCAGCCCCGTCGTGTGTGTGAGCTCACCCCCCGTCAGCGCGAACACCGCGTTCGCGACGTGCTCGGGCAGCACCTCCCGCTTCAGCAGCGTCCGCCGGGCGTAGAACTCGCCCAGCTCCGCCTCCTCCACCCCGTACACGGCGGCGCGTTGCGCCCCCCAGCCGCCCGCGAAGATGCCGGAGCCCCGCACCACCCCGTCCGGGTTGACGCCGTTGACCCGGATCCCGTGCTCGCCGAGTTCCGCGGCCAGGAGCCGCACCTGGTGCGCCTGGTCGGCCTTGGTGGCCGAGTAGGCGATGTTGTTCGGTCCGGCGAAGACGGAGTTCTTGGAGGCGATGTAGACGATGTCGCCGCCCACACCCTGCGCGATCATGACCCGCGCGGCCTCCCGCGAGACCAGGAAGGAGCCGCGCGCCATGATGTCGTGCTGGAGGTCCCAGTCCTTCGCCGAGGTCTCCAGCAACGGCTTGGAGATGGAGATGCCGGCGTTGTTGACCACCAGGTCGACCCCGCCGAACGCCAGCAGCGCCTCCCGGAAGGCCCCGGCGATCTGCTCCTCGCTCGTCACGTCGACCGTGACCGCGACCGCCTTGTCCGGCCCGCCCAGTTCCTCGGCGGTCTCCGCCGCCTTCCCCGCGTCGAGGTCGGCGACCACGACGCACGCGCCCGCCGCCACGAGCCGGTGCGCGATCGCCCGCCCGATGCCGGAGCCGGCACCGGTGACCAGCGCGATCCGTGTCGCGAGGGGCTCGGGCGGCGGCATCCGCCGCAGCTTGGCCTCCTCCAGCTCCCAGTACTCGATGCGGAACTTCTCCCGCTCCCCGATCGGCGCGTACGAGGAGACCGCCTCCGCGCCCCGCATCACGTTGATCGCGTTGAGGTAGAACTCGCCCGCGACCCGCGCGGTCTGCTTGTCCTTGCCGAAGGAGAACATCCCGACGCCGGGGACCAGGACGACCGCCGGGTCCGCGCCCCGCATCGCGGGCGAGGCCGGCTCCGCGTGCCGCTCGTAGTACGCGCGGTACTCCTCGCGGTACTCGGCGTGCAGTTCCTTCAGCCGGGCGACCGCCTCGTCCACGGGCGCGGACGCCGGCAGGTCGAGCACCAGCGGCCTGACCTTCGTGCGCAGGAAGTGGTCCGGGCAGGAGGTGCCCAGCGCGGCCAGCCGCCCGTGCTCGGCGCGGGAGACGAAGTCCAGTACGGCGTCGGAGTCGTCGAAGTGGCCGACCTGCGGCCGGTCGGCGCAGGCGAGCGCCCGTACGTACGGGGCGAGGGCCGCCGCCCTCTCCCGGCGTTCGGCCCCGCCCAGCGGCTCGTACCCCTCCAGCACCGGGCCGAAGGGCTCGGGGCGGCCCCGCTCGGCGAGGAACGCCTCGGCGGTGCGGATGATGTGCAGCGAGTTGGCCTCGCACTCCTCGGACGTCTCGCCCCAGGCCGTGATGCCGTGCCCGCCCAGGACGCAGCCGACGGCCCCGGGGTTGGCCTCCTTGACCGCGGCGATGTCCAGGCCGAGCTGGAAGCCGGGCCGCCGCCAGGGCACCCACACCACGCTGTCGCCGAAGCACTCGGCGGTCAGCTTCTCCCCGTCCGCCGCACAGGCCAGCGCGATCCCCGCGTCGGGGTGGAGGTGGTCCACGTGGGCCGCGTCGAGGAGTCCGTGCAGGGCGGTGTCGATCGAGGGGGCCGCGCCGCCCTTGCCGTGCAGGCAGTAGTCGAAGGCGGCGACCATCTCGTCCTCGCGCTCCACGCCCGGGTACACCCCGGTCAGTGCGCGCAGCCGGTCCAGGCGCAGCGCGGCGAGCCCCTCCGCCCTGAGCGTGCCCAGGTCGCCGCCGGACCCCTTGACCCACATCAGCTCGACGTCGCCGCCGGTCACCGGGTCGACGGCGGTGCCCTTGGCCGACGTGTTGCCGCCGGCGTAGTTGGTGGTGCGCGGATCGGCTCCCAGCCGGTGGGAGCGCTCCAGCAGTGCGTCCACCGCTTCGTGGCGCTGTGTCATACGGATCACGCTCCCCATCCGGCCTGGGCTCCGCCCACGCGCTCGTCGATGATCTTCCGGGCCCAGCCCGAGCGGTGGTACGCCGCCATCGGGTCGGGGTCGATGCCCTGCTCCTCGCGCACCTCGGCGAGCAGCGGCCGGACATCGGTGTTGTACGCGTCCATGAAGACCGCGTTGGCGGCCAGCACATCGCCCGACGCCTGGGCCTCGGCGAGCGCGCCGCCGTCCACCAGCAGGGCCTTGGCGGTGGCCTCCTGGACGTTCATCACGGAGCGGATGATCGCCGGGATCTTCGCCTCGATGTTGTGGCACTGGTCGAGCATGAAGGCCACGTCGGAGGTGAGCCCGCCGCCGCGCACCACCTCGTACATGATCCGGAACAGCTGGAACGGGTCCGCCGCCCCGACCATCAGGTCGTCGTCGGCGTAGAAGCGCGAGTTGAAGTCGAACCCGCCGAGCCGGCCCTCCCGCAGCAGCAGGGCGACGATGAACTCGATGTTGGTGCCGGGCGCGTGGTGTCCGGTGTCCACGACCACCTGCGCCTTCTCGCCGAGCTTGAGGCAGTGCGCGTACGCGGTGCCCCAGTCCGGCACGTCCATGGTGTAGAAGGCGGGCTCGAAGAGCTTGTACTCCAGCAGCATCCGCTGGTGGTCGCCGAGGCGCTCGTACACCGCGGAGAGGGCCTGCTCGAGCCGGTCCTGGCGGGCCCGGATGTCGTCCTGGCCGGGGTAGTTGGTGCCGTCGGAGAACCACAGCTTCAGGTCGCGGGAGCCGGTGGCGTCCATGATGTCGACGCACTCCAGCAGGTGGTCCAGGGCCTTGCGGCGCACGGCGGCGTCCGGGTGGCAGACGCTGCCGAGCTTGTAGTCGTCGTCCTGGAAGACGTTGGAGTTGATCGCCCCGAGCCGCAGGCCGCGCTCCCCGGCGTACGTGGCGAGCTCCGCGTATCCGCCGGAACCGTCGACCTTGTCCCAGGGGATGTGGAGAGCGACGGTCGGGGCCGCGCCGGTGTGTTCGTGGACGCGGGCGGCGTCGTCCAGTTTCTCCTGCGGGGTACGGGGGACCCCGCGCTGCGCGAACACCTTGAAGCGGGTGCCCGAATTCCCGTACGCCCATGACGGCGTCTCGATGGCCTGTGCCCTGAGGGCTGCCTTCACGGTGGAGACGTCGGCTCGGCTCGTCATCGTCAGCGCTCCTGTGTGCCACGCGGATGCATGAATCGTTTCATCGGCGTGAAGCTATGGGTGCCCGCAGCGCCTGTCAAGGGTCTGAAGTGGGGCGACCGTACGCACCCTACGAATTGAACAGGTGGAGAAAGTTTCAGGGACCGACCCATTGACGGGACCGGCACACCACGCCTAGCTTCCGGGAAAGCTCCCTGAAACCTTTCACGGCGCCGGGGGTGAGAAGTCCTGGACCGGACGGCCCCGCGCGTACGAGGACGGCGAGGTCGCCCCCGGCCCGCCGACCGTCTTCGACAGGAAGAACACCGACGAGCCCGACTTCCGATTCTTCCGATTCCGATTCCGGTCCCGATTCCGGTCCCGATTCCGGTCCCGATTCCGGTCCCGGTCCCGGGACGAGAGAGGCACTACGAGGACATGCAACGTGTCTGCTTTCTGCTGAAGGTCCGCCAGGACCGCGTCGAGGAGTACCGCGAACGGCACGCGGCGGTCTGGCCCGACATGCTCGAAGCGCTCTCGGCCACCGGCTGGCACAACTACTCGCTCTTCCTGCGCGAGGACGGGCTGCTCGTCGGATACCTGGAGACGGAGGACTTCGCCGAGGCCCGGGCCGCCATGGCCGCCACGGACGTCAACGCCCGCTGGCAGGCCGAGATGGCCCCCTACTTCGAGAACGAACAGGCCCCCTTCGCGACGGAGGCTCCCAGCGGCGGCGATCGCCCCGACGAGGCGATGAAGCCGCTCACCGAAGTGTTCCACCTGGCCTAGCAGGCCCCTCGAAGCAGACCGGAAGGACACCATGGCCTTCACCCGCACGTCCCGTTCCCGCCCCGGGCCCTGCCGGAGCGGGAACGGGAAGTACCAGCTCGTCGCCTCCGAAGGTAAGGTGATCCGCGGCCCGCTGCTGGAGACCGGCAACACGACATCGCGTGTCGGCTTCGGCCGCGACCCCGGTGGAGGGACCGACGCGTGGAACGCGAACGGTGTCGCCCGCCACCGGGCGCTCGCCACGGGCAGTCCTCTGCCCGGCCCGCGGGCACCGGCCGGTCCGAGTGGACTGGAGCTCGTGGAGGTCTCCGCCTGATGGCACAGTCGGTGGGTATCAAGGACGTCGCCCGGATCGCCGGGGTCTCCGTCGGCACGGTCTCGAACGTCATCAACCGGCCCGAATCGGTGACGGAGGAGACGCGGGCGCGTGTCCTGTCCACCATCGACCGGCTCGGCTACGTACGCAGCGAGTCGGCCCGCCAGCTGCGGGCGGGCCGCAGCCGGATCATCTCCCTGCTCGTGCTCGACATGGCCAACCCCTTCTTCGTGGACGTCGCCTCCGGCGCCGAGCGGGCCGCGCGGGAGGCCGGGCTCGGGGTGATGCTGTGCAACAGCGGCCAGAGCACCGACGAGGAGACGGAGTACCTCGGCCTCTTCAGCGAGCAGCGGGTACGGGGCGTACTGATCACTCCGGTCGACCCCACCGGCGGCAATCTGCGCCACTTCCGGAAGCAGGGCATCCCCTACGTGCTCGTCGACCGGGTGGCCCCCAGCACCGAGGGGTGCTCCGTCTCCGTCGACGACGTCCTGGGCGGAGCGCTGGCCGTACGGCACCTCCTCTCCCAGGGCCACACCGAGATCGCGTACGTCAGCGGGCCCCTGCACCTCGCCCAGTGCCGGGACCGGCGGGCGGGCGCCCTCCAGGCGCTGGCCGAGGCCGGGCTGCCGGCGGAGCGGCTGCGGCTGATCGAGGCCGAGCGGCTCGACGTGGCGGCGGGACGCGACTCCGGTGCGCGGCTGCTGGGCATGTCGTCCCGCCCCGCCGCGGTGTTCTGCGCCAACGATCTGCTGGCGCTGGGAATGCTGCAGGCGCTGTACGGGGCCGGGGTGAGCGTTCCCGACGACGTGGCCCTGGTCGGCTACGACGACATCGAGTTCGCCTCGGCGGCCGCGGTGCCGCTGACCTCCGTGCGCCAGCCGGCCTTCCGGATGGGGCGGATGGCCGCCGACCTGCTCATCGAGGAGACCGGCGACGGGGCACGGAGTCACCAGCACCAGCGGATCGTGCTCCAGCCGGAGCTGGTGGTGCGGGACTCCTCGCTGTCCCGCCGCCGCTGACGCGCCTGCGCCGGACGGGTCGGGGGCCGGACGGGTCGGGGGCCGGACGGGTCGGGGGCCGGACAGGTCGGGGGCCGGACGGGCCGAGGGCCGGACGGGCCGCACACGTCGCGCCGTACGACGCGGGAGCCGCTCGCCGGGGGAGGTGGGCAGGCGGATGCGGGGTAGTCGCAGGGCATGAGCGACGAGGAGAAGCGCGCCACGCCGGGAAAGAGCGCCCGCGCCACCGCCCGCACCACCGCCGCCCGTCTCGAACGGACGGCCACCGAGGTCTTCGGCTGGCAGGAACTGAGGCCCGGACAGCTGAAGGCCATGGAAGCGGTCGCGGCCGGCCGCGACACCCTCGTGGTCATGCCGACCGGCGCCGGGAAGTCCGCCGTCTACCAAGTGGCCGCGCTGGCTCTTCCCGGCCCGGCCGTGGTCGTCTCCCCGCTCATCGCCCTGCAACGGGACCAGATCGCCGGGTTGCTGCGACGCAGCGCCCCGCAGGCGGTCGCCGTCAACTCGGCCCAGGCGGCCGGGGAGACCGCGGCGGCCTGGGAGGCGGTGCGCGGTGGTGACGCCGAGTATCTGTTCCTCTCCCCCGAGCAGCTCGCCAAGGACGACGTGGTCGAACGCCTGGCGCGGGCGAGGCCCGCGCTCTTCGTCGTCGACGAGGCGCAGTGCGTGTCCGCCTGGGGCCACGACTTCCGCCCCGACTACCTGCGTCTGGCCCAGGTGGTCCGGCGGGTGGGCCGGCCCACGGTCCTCGCGCTGACGGCCACGGCCGCTCCTCCGGTGCGCGAGGAGATCGTGGAGCGGCTGGGCATGGAGGATCCCACGCTGGTCGTCGCCGGGTTCGACCGGCCGGAGATCACGCTGGAGGTCCGCCGTTTCCTGGACGACGAGGACAAACGCCGGGCGGTGGTGGAGAGGGCGGCGGCGGAGGCCAAGCCCGGAATCGTGTACACGGCCACCCGCAAGGACGCGGAGAGCTACGCGGCCGAACTCGCCGGGCTGGGTCTGACGGCCGCCGCCTACCACGCCGGCCTGCGCGGCGAAGAGCGCTCGCGGGTGCACGACGCCTTCCTGGCCGGAGAGACGGACGTGGTCGCCGCGACCTCGGCCTTCGGCATGGGCATCGACAAGGAGGACGTGCGGTTCGTCCTGCACGCCTCCGTGCCCGGGTCACTCGACGCGTACTACCAGGAGATCGGCCGGGCCGGACGTGACGGCGCGCGCGCCGTCGCCGTACTCCACTACCGGCCGCAGGACACCGGCATGCAGAACTTCTTCGCCGCCCGCACGCCCGGCGAGGACACGCTCACCGAGGTCACGGCCCGTCTGCACGAGCACGGCGGCCCCCTCGCGCTGAAGGAGCTCAGCGAGGAGACCGGCCTGTCGCGCAACCGCGTGACCGCGGCGGCCAACCTCCTCGAACAGGCCGGGGCGGTGGCCACGGACGACGGGGGGGAGGTGCGCGCCGTCCCGGACGTGGCGGCGGACGACGCCGCCGAGCGGGCGGTGGAGGCGGCGCAGGCACGGCGGAAGCTGGAGCGCTCGCGGGTGGAGATGGCCCGGGCGTACGCCGAGACCACCGGCTGCCGCCGCCGCTTCCTCCTCGGTTACTTCGGCGAGTCCTACGAGGCTCCGTGCGGAAATTGCGACGTGTGCACGACAAGCTCCGACGGCGGCGGGACCGGGGCCGGGACCGGGGCCAGGACCGGAGGAGGGCTCGAGGAGAGGCTTTTCGAACGGGGCGGACGGGACAGCGGTACGCCCGGACATCCGGCGGCCGCCGAGTTCCCCACGGGGACGAGGGTGCGGCACAGCGAGTGGGGCGACGGCATGGTTCTCGCCGAGGAGGGCGACCGGATCACCGTCCTGTTCGATTCCATGGGATACCGCACCCTGTCGCTGGCGACCGTCACCGACCAGGACCTGCTCACCGCGGTGGCGAAGCCCGCCGGCTGACCGTCGCAGCCCGGCGGTCGAACACCCGGGGGCATGACGTCGCCGGAAGTGGGCATCTGGATTTCCTCGGAAGCGGAGGATGCCATGACCATGACGGAAGAACCGGCCGGCTCGAACACGGCGGTTCACGGGTGCGGCTCTTGTCAGGAGGCCGCACCTGGCGCCGGCCCCGCCCCCGAACCGCCGGAGCCGGCGCGCGAGCGGGTCAACCGCCGGTGGAACGAGATCCTGCAGGAGACGAGGGTCGCGCAGACCGGCGTGCAGATCCTCTTCGGTTTTCTGCTCAGCGTGGCCTTCACCCCCCTCTTCCGGGACCTGGGCACGGCCGACCGTGTCATCTACGTGGCCACCGTGGTGCTCGGCGCGTCGGCCACCGGATCGCTGATCGCGCCGGTGTCGATCCACCGCTTCCTGTCCGGGCAGCGCATGAAGGACGAGGTCGTGGAGGCCGCGAGCCGGCTGATGATGTGCGGCATAGTGCTGCTCGCACTGACCATCGGCTGCACGCTCCTGCTGATACTCCGCGTGGTGCTGCCCAGCATCCTCGCCGAGGTCATGGCCGGCGGCGTGATGCTGTGGTTCGCCCTCTGCTGGTACGTGCTCCCGCTGCGGCTCCGCCGCCGCTCCGCCGCCCAGCGCGGCGACACGTAGCGCGCCGGTCCGGCGCGGCTGCCCCCGTGCGCCTCCCGTGATCACGTGTGGGTATCGAATCGCGCCGCGCCCTGTTCCCGCCCCTCCCCCGTGAAGATCATTCTCCCAGGCCCCCACCCGTGGAGGCGGTACGAGAGCAGGGGCTGATGAGCAGACGTTTCACGCTGGCGGGTGCGGGCGCCCTGGGGGCAGCCGTCGTGGCGGTCGGCGTGGCGGTCGGCGTCTGGCTGACCTGGTTCCGGCCGCCCTACAGCCTGGCCGGCTCCCCGTCGGTCGACGTCACCGTGCGGGCCCAGAAGTCGGAGTATCCGGACGTCGCGGAGACCGCGGAGGACGTCGACCCGCTCGTACGGGTGTACGTGCAGCGGCTCAAGGCCAAGGACGCCGAAGGGCTGGCACAGCTCTCGGGCCCGGACTTCGACCAGCCTGACGCAGCGGCACGGAAGTTCGTCCGTGAGTACGCCGCGGGCGCGCAAGGCCATGTGGAAGCGACGGTGCTCGAAGGCGCGGTGCCGTACTTCCACGAGGTGGAGCTGGTGTACGAGAAGACGGGAAAGAGGCAGACACTCCTTCTCGTCGAGGATGAGGGAAACTGGTGGGTCGGCCTCGGGGACGGCGATCCGGCGGCGGGCCTCTCCGCGCGCTGAGGAGATTCCCCGGCGCTGTCACTGTCCGCCGTCACCTTTCCCCGGTTTCCCCGGTTTCCCCGGCGCCTTCGCCTTCCCCGGCGGCCGGCAGCGTCTGCGTGATCCGCCACAGGCGGCGCGGCAGGTCGCCCTCCTCGAAGGCGTGGATCTCACGGAACTCCCACCCCTCGGCGAGGGCGTCGGCCAGCTCGCGGTCGAAGAAGTGCACCGCGAACCCGTCGTGCTCGAAGATGCCGTCGCCGTGGACCGTGCCCGCCCCGTAGTGGGCGTCGCCGGTGTGCCGGACGGTGTAGACGAAGGCGCCGCCGGGCCTCAGCACCCTCCGGACCTCGCCCACCAGCGCGTGGATCTCCCGCGTCGTCAGCGCCATGCACAGCAGCATGTGGGCGAAGACGGCGTCCACCGATCCGTCCGGCAGCGGCAGCGGGCGCCGCACGTCGTGGACCATGACGCTCACCGAAGGGCCGAGGCCCGTCTCCGCCGCCCGTTCCTCCAGTTGCTCCAGCCCCGTGGCGCTGAAGTCCGCGGCACGGACGGTGAAGCCGCAGGCGGCGAAGTACAGGGCGTCGCGCCCGTGCCCCGCCCCCAGCTCCAGCACGTCCTGCGCACCGGCCACCCGGAACACCGCGGCGGCATGGAGAGCTGCCGCGGAGGGGGCGTCCCCGTACATCCACGGGTGGTCGGCGTACGTCCGCTGCCACTGTCCGCGCTGTGCGTCGGCCGGTTCACGGCCCTGCTCCGGCATCGTTTCTCCCGTGGGTCCACCGGCGCCCCGCACCGGGGCCGGGTCCAGCGTAGAACCGGGCACCGGCCGTGCCCCGCCCCAGCGGCCCGCGAACCTCCGGCCCCACTCCGAACGGCCCACGGCCCACGGCCGGCGGTCCGAGGCCCGCGCGGAGGTCAGTCCGCGTGGCCGAGTTGCAGGTCGCGCTCGGTCCGTCCGCCGCCGGCGACCTGGAGCACGGTGGCGACCGGCGGGTAGCCCGCGGCGATCACCGTGTACTCGCCGGACGACAGGTCGACGAAGCGGAACGTGCCGTCGGGCCCCGTGGTGAGTGTGTCCACCACGTTGCCCCCGGCGTCGAGCAGCGTCACCCGGGCGTCCTCGACGGGCCGGCCACCGGTCGCGCGTACGGTGCCGCGCAGCATCGCGCCGCCCGCCAGCTCGACGTCCTGCCTGGTCTCCCGCGAGGCCTGCACGCTCACCGGCAGCGCGGCGGGCCGGAACGCGGGCGCGCTCCCGGCCAGGGTGTACTCCCCCGCCACCAGCTCCGTGATCACGTACCCGCCTTCGCGGCCGCTGCGCGTCGACGCGACGACCTCTCCGCGTACGTCGGTGAGCGTCACGGCGGCGCCGGGCACCGGCGTCCCGTCCGCGGTGAGTACGGTCCCGGCGAGGCGGCCCGCGCCACCGAGCACCACATCGAGTTCGACGGGGCGTTCGCCGACGGTGACGGTGACGGCCTGCGGCTGGTGCCCGCCGGCCGCGGCGATCATCACGTACGACCCCGATCCGGCCACGCTCAGCGCGTACCGCCCGTCGTCGCCGCTCGCGCCGCGCCCGACCTGGCGCCCCGACCCGTCGATGAGGGTGAGGGCCGCGCGCGGCACGACGCTGCCGTCGTGGTGCTGGACGGTGCCGCAGACGGGGACGCCCGCCGGGCAGGGGGTGGCGGGGTACGGGCCGCCGGCGCGGGCCGTGGGGATCGTGGAGGGCTCGGCTGCGGGGGCGTTGTGGGACACCAGCGGTTTCTCCTTGAGGAAGCAGGCGATGAGCAGGCCGAGTACGAGCACCGGCACGAGGTAGAGGAAGATCCGCGGCATCGCCTCGGCGTACGCCGCGATGTAGGCGTCGCGCAGCGCGGGCTCCATGGCGTGCACGAGCTGGGGCGTGATGCCCGCCGGATCGGGGAGGCCGGCGCCGGCGGGCAGCCGCTCGGCGAGCCCGTCGGCGAGCCGGTTCGCGAAGAGGGTGCCGAAGACCGCGGCGCCGACGCTGCCGCCGATCTGCCGGAAGTAGGTGTGGGCGCTGGTGGCGGTGCCGAGGTCGGCCGGGGGCACGGAGTTCTGCACGGCGAGGATGAGCACCGGCATGACCAGACCGATGCCCACGCCCAGTACGGCCATCCAGACGCTGTAGTGCAGCCGTGGGGTGTCGGCCTCCAGCCGGGACAGCAGCCACATCCCGAGAACCGAGCACGCGCCGCCGGCGACCGGGTAGACGCGGTAGCGGCCGGTGCGGCTGATGAGCTGCCCCGAGACGATCGAGGCGACGACCACGCCGCCCATCATCGGCAGCATCAGCAGCCCGGACTCCGTCGCGCTGGCGCCGCCGACCATCTGGAGGAAGGTCGGCAGGTAGCTGGCGGCGCCGAAGAGCGCGATGCCGACGACCGCGCCGACGAGTCCGGTGACGGTGAAGACGGAGTCGCGGAACAGCCGCAGCGGCATGAGGGGTTCGGGCGCGTAGTGCTCGACGACGACGAACAGCAGAGTCGTTCCGGCGGCCCCGGCGGCGAGGCCGAGGATGACCCGCGAGTCCCAGGCGTACTCCGTACCGCCCCAACTGGTCAGCAGGACCAGGCAGGTGGACGCGGCGGCGAGCAGCAGCGCGCCGAGTACGTCCAGGCGCGGCCGTACGGCGGGCTTCGGAAGCTTCAGTACGACGGCGATGACGGCCATGGTCACCAGCCCGAACGGGACGTTGATGTAGAAGCACCAGCGCCAGGACGCGTGGTCGGTGAAGAACCCGCCGAGCAGCGGCCCCGCCACCGACGCGAGGCCGAAGGCGGCGCCGATGAGCCCCATGAAGCGGCCGCGGTCCCGCGGCGGCACGATGTCGGCGATGATCGCCTGGACGCCGACCATGAGGCCGCCTGCGCCGATGCCCTGGATGGCGCGGAAGGCGATGAGCTGGTCCATGGTGCGCGACCAGCCGGCCAGCGCCGAGCCGACGACGAAGATGACGACGGCGAACTGGAAGACGCCCTTGCGGCCGAACAGATCGCCCAGTTTTCCGTAGACCGGGAGACCGATCGTGGCGGTGAGCAGATAGGCGGTGATCGCCCACGACATCCGGTCCAGGCCCTGGAGTTCGCCGACGATCTTCGGCAGGGCGGTGGCCACGATCATCTGCTCCAGCGCCGCGAGGAGCAGCGCGAGCATCAGCCCGAAGAAGGCCAGCCGGACGCGGCGCGGGCTGAGGGGCCGGTCCTCGGCCCCTTCGGCGGGCGGGAGTTGGGCTGGGGGCGGCGGCTCAACGGCCCCGGCCGCTGCCGTCTTCGCCAGAGTGGTCCCGCCCACGTACTGCTCCCCTCGTCGCACTGCGCCGCCCTTTTCTCGCATTGCGCGACAAGGGGGAGCAAGCGGGGCGAGTGAGGCGGGAGGCGTACGCGGGCGGCTTCACCCCCGGTGGGAGCCCCTGCGGCGCACAACCGGCGCGCGGGGAAGACCACTCGAACCGGTGACGGGCTACTTCTCGACCTCGGCGGCGAGGTTGGCGAGCAGGACGTCGTAGATCCGGCCGAGGCCCTTGGGCGCGAAGGTCTTCTCGAAGAAGCCGCCGATGCCGCCGGCGCCGTCCCAGACGGTGGTGACGACGGCCTTCGACCTGCCCTCGCCGGCCGGGGTGACGGTCCAGGTGGTGACCATGGACGAGTTGCGGTCCTTCTCGACGAGCTGCCCGTCGGTCGGCTCGGTCACCTCGAGCAGACAGTCGCGGACGCGCTTGCTGGTGGCCTGGAGCTTCCAGTGCACGAGGGTGCCCTCGCCGTCGCCGCCCTCGCGCACCTCGTACTCGGAGAAGTGCTCGGGCAGGAGCTTTCCGCGCGCGCCGCTGTAGTCGGCCAGCGTGTCGAACACCGTCTCCGCATCCGCCGCGATGATCCGCTCCGTGGTGGCCTCGACCTGCGCCATGCCTGTTCCTCCAGCACTTGGGTTTTCAAGGGTGCGGCTTACCCAACCACCTCCGGTGCGGCCGCCCAAAATCGGGACCTCGGCGAAGACGCGCCGGCGGCCCCGCGGCGGGCCCTTCTGCCTGTGCGAGCCGGGGGGCGGCGGCAGAACGAGTCGACAGTCCGCCTGCTGGACGGGGGTATGAGTACCGGCCGTCACGTGAGGCAGACGACGCGGACCGCTGCCGGCGGGCGAAGGGACGTCGCCGCCGCACGCCGGCAGCGCCCGAGTCCCCGTCGGGGCACCGGCCGGTCCGTGGCATCGCCCGGCGGCTCCGCCCGCCCGGCCCTGGTTAAAGTGCGGCCCCATGGACAGCGGCGGCATACACCTGCGGGACATGACCACCGACGACTGCGAGGCCGTCGCCCGCGTGCGGGTGCGGGGGTGGCAGTCGGCGTACGCCGGGATGGTTCCCCAGGCCCACCTCGACGCGATGAGCGTCGAGGAGGACGCCGGGCGGCGGCGCGCGCATCTCGTCGAGAGCGCGGGCGAAGGCGCGGGCCGCGATGTGGTCGCCGAGCGCGACGGCCAGGTGATCGGCTGGGGCTGCTACGGGCCGTACCGCGACGAGGGAGAGCCCACCGCCGACGCCGAGCTGTACGCCCTCTACGTCCTGCCCGGGCACCGCTCGGCCGGCGCCGGCCGCGCCCTGACGGCCGAACTGCTCGCCCGCGCCGCCGCCGACGGCCACCCGCGCATGCTGCTGTGGGTCCTCACGGAGAACGCCCTCGCCCGCCGCTTCTACGAGAAGGCGGGTTTCGTGCCGGACGGCGCCGAGGCGTCCTTCGACGTGCGGGGCGTCGCCGTCCCCGAGACGCGCTACGCGAGGCGGCTGAGCGCGGCGGACGCGGCGGCGGTCAGGCGCGGGTGACCCAGCGCCGCTTCGAGCACCGGACGCGCCCGCGCGTCCCGCAGCTTCCCCAGGCCCTCGACGCAGGCGAGCGCCACCCGCCAGTGGGGGTTCGCGGGGGCGAGCAGCCCGCGCAGGGTGGTGATCAGCGCGGGTACGGTCTCGGGCGCCCGGAGCTCGGTGAGCAGCCGCACCGGGTGCAGGGCGTACGCGGTGCGCAGCGGGTTGGTGGCGAGCGCGGCGGCGGCGCGGGCGGTGCGCGGGTCGCCGAGGCGCGCCAGCGCGTACGCGGCGGTGACGCACCGCTCGGGGTCACGGTGGTTGAGGAGCAGCACCAGCGTCTCGAAGGCCCGCCGGTCACCGGCGCAGCCGAGGCGGAAGGCGGCGGTCTCGCGGGCCCACAGGGGCCGTTCGGCCTCGGTGAGCACCAGGGCGAGCTCGTCCAGGTCCTCGGTGGCGAACAGCCGCTCGTACGGGCCGCCCGCCCCTGCGCCCGCCCCGGCATCCGTCCCCGCGCCCGCCCCGTCCCGTGCCTCGCCCCGCACCCGGTCCATGAGCGACCGCAGCTCCTCGTCCATGGCGTCAGCGTATAAGCGGTAGGGACACACCGGGCGTCCCAGATCACATCTCGCCGGGTCCCTCCAGGTCTGGCGCGCTCGTTACTGGCCGGTTACCCTCAAGTGAGCGGGCCACCCCCCGCTGATTGATCACCTCATGGCGGCCTGGTGACGCAGCCGCCCCGAGTGCTTTGTCGGTTCGGTGTTTTCCTCCGCGACGTGACTCCGGGACAGAGTCCGTCGGCCCCCGCACTACGACCTGTGCTTTCCGCACGCGATTCGCGACTTCCCCGCGCCGTGCGCCCCTCAGTCGTCACTCATTCTCTGGAGTCCCGTGATGGACATCCCTCTCCGTACTGTCGGCGTGATCGGTCTCGGCACCATGGGCACCGGCATCGCCGAGGTCCTCGCCCGCGCCGGCCGCGAAGTCATCGGCGTCGACATCAGCGAAGCGGCCGCCCGGCAGGCCGTCTCCTCCCTCGAAGCCTCCACCGCCCGCGCGGTGGAGCGTGGGCGCATGACCGGCGAGGAGCGGCGCGACGCCCTCGCCCGTTTCCGTACCTTCTCCGACCTCCAGGCCGTCGCGGAGGCCGATCTCGTGATCGAGGTCGTGCCCGAGTCGTACGAGGCCAAGCAGCAGGTCTTCCGCGCCCTGGACGCCGTCGTGCGCCCCACGACGGTCCTGGCGACCGGCACGAACGCGTTGTCCGTGACCCGTCTCGCCGCCGACTCGGCGCGTCCCGAGCGCGTGCTGGGCCTGCACTTCTTCAACCCGGCGCCCGCGATGAAGCTGGTCGAGATCGTCTCCTCGGTGCTCACCGCGCCGCAGGCGGTCGAGGCCGTCACCGCGCTCGCCCGGGATCTGGGCAAGGAGCCGGTCGCGATCGGCGACCGGCCCGGTTTCGTCGCCGACGGCCTGCTCTTCGGCTACCTCAACCAGGCCGCCGCGATGTACGAGGCCAAGTACGCCTCCCGCGAGGACATCGACGCCGCGATGCGGCTGGGCTGCGGCCTGCCGATGGGCCCCCTCGCCCTGCTCGACCTGATCGGTGTCGACACGGCCCGCACCGTCCTGGAGGCGATGTACTCCGAGTCCCACGACCGGCTGCACGCGCCCGCCCCCGTCCTGAAGCAGCTCAGCGAGGCGGGGCTGAACGGGCGCAAGTCGGGCCGCGGCTTCTACACGTACGCGGCGGCCGGCAGCCAGGACGTGGTGCCCGACGCGCTCACCCCCCGGGAGTCCGCGGACGCCGCCGTCGGGCGGCCGGTGCGGTCGGTGGGGGTCGCCGGCTCCGGGACCATGGCGTCCGGCATCGCGGAGGTGTTCGCGAAGGCCGGGTACGGCGTGGTGCTCGCGGCCCGGAGCCAGGAGAAGGCGGAGAAGGCGAAGGCCCGTATCGCCAAGTCCCTTTCCCGCTCTGTCGACAAGGGCCGGATGACGGCCGAGGCGCGCGAGGAGGCCCTGGGCAGGGTCGCTCCCGCCGACTCGCTCGATGCGTTCGCCGACGTCGATCTGGCGGTGGAGGCGGTCGCGGAGGACCTGGAGGTCAAGCAGCAGCTCTTCGCGACGCTCGACAAGGTCTGCAAGCCGGGCGCGGTGCTCGCCACGACCACGTCCTCGCTGCCCGTCGTCGCCTGCGCCCGCGCGACCTCGCGCCCCCAGGACGTCGTCGGGATGCACTTCTTCAACCCGGCGCCCGCGATGAAGCTGGTCGAGGTGGTCCGTACCGTCCTCACCTCGGACGAGGTCCACGCGACCGTCCGCGAGGTGTGCGGGAAGATCCGCAAGCACCCCGTGGACTGCGGCGACCGGGCCGGGTTCATCGTGAACGCGCTGCTCTTCCCGTACCTGAACAACGCGGTCAAGATGGTCGAGCAGCACTACGCGTCGCTGGACGACATCGACGCCGCGATGAAGCTGGGCGGCGGTTACCCGATGGGCCCCTTCGAGCTCCTCGACGTGGTCGGCCTCGACGTCTCCCTCGCCATCGAGCGGGTCCTGCACCGCGAGTTCCGCGACCCGGGCCTGGCCCCGGCGCCGCTGCTCGAACACCTGGTGGCGGCCGGCTGCCTCGGCCGCAAGACGGGACGCGGCTTCCGGGAGTATGCCGGGCGCTGAGCAGGAGGGTGTGACCGGATGGGGCGGACTGCTGGAGCCGGCCGGCGGTCCGCACCCACAGGCGCGCTCTCCTGCGCAGATGCAGTACGTTCGGAGCATGTCCGAGCCCGCTGACTCCCCCCGACGGCCGTCCCGTACGAGCTCCGCGTCCGACGCGCCCGAAAGCTCCGCGGGCAGCCGCGCGGCGGCTCAGCGGCTCAAGATGCGCCGTGAGCTGTCGGCCGCGGCGATGGAGCTGTTCGCGACGAAGGGGTACGAGGCGACGACCGTCGACGAGATCGCCGCCGCCGGCGGGGTCGCCCGCCGGACCTTCTTCCGGCACTTCCGCTCCAAGGAAGAGGCGATCTTCCCGGACCACGACGACACGCTGGTGCGCGCCGAGGCGGTCCTCAACGCGGCGTCCCCGCACGAGCACCCGCTCGACACCGTCTGCCGGGGCATCAAGGAAGTCATGCGGATGTACGCGGCGTCCCCCGCGGTCTCCGTCGCCCGCTACAAGCTCACCCGTGAGGTCCCCACGCTCCGCGAGGCGGAGATCGCCTCGGTGGCCCGCTACGAGCGGCTGTTCACGCGCTACCTGCTGGGCCACTTCGACGAGCACGACCACCACGACGACAACGACGACCCGCTGCTGGCGGAGGTGGCCGCCTCCGCCGTGGTGACGGCCCACAACCACGTACTGCGGCGGTGGCTGCGGGCGGGCGGCCAGGGCGACGTGGAGGCGCAGCTGGACCACGCGTTCTCGATCGTCCGCGACACCTTCGGCACCGGCATCGGCGCGGGCCGCTCGACGGCCCGCCCGAAGCCGGCGCAGTCGGCGTCGGCCTCGGTGAACGGTGACGTGCTGGTGGCGGTGGCCCGCACGGACGCGCCCCTGGACGAGGTCATGCGCACGATCGAGCGAGCACTCAAGCAGAACTGACCAGGCGGCTCCGCCCCTGGACGAAGACGCCGTCCGCCCCCCGTAAGCCGGGAGGCGGGCGGCGTCTTCGCGTGCTGTGATGAAGCCAATCGATCGATCATCGCTCATATGTGACGGCGAGGTGACAAGTGAGAGAAATTGTTGGCACTCAGTGTCTTGTCACGTGGCACGGGGTGTCATACGTTGATGTTGTCCGGGCGGCCGGCGTGCAGTGATCTCCCGTACGCCGGCTGTCCCCGCAAGCCATGTGCCTGCGCGCCCGGACGCCTGCGTCACAGGCAACCTCCCGCGCTACCCGCGCTGCCGAACACCCGCACCACCGCCGAACCGACGGCACACCTCCACAGCAGCACCCCGACGTTTCCCCTCGAAGCGTTGTGGTCAGACAACGCATCCCCTGGCTCTCGACTGCGCTCGAGCAGGGGAGACCCCATCCGCCGGAGGCCCCCCCGTGAAGGAAATCCTGGACGCGATCCAGTCGCAGGACAGCACCGCGGCAGACATCGCCGCCCTGTCCGTCCCCGAGTCGTACCGCGCGGTGACCGTGCACAAGGACGAGGCCGAGATGTTCGCCGGCGTCGCCAGCCGGGACAAGGACCCCCGCAAGTCCCTCCACGTCGAGGACGTGCCGGTGCCCGAGCTCGGGCCGGGCGAGGCCCTGGTCGCGGTCATGGCCAGCTCGGTCAACTACAACTCCGTCTGGACCTCGATCTTCGAGCCGGTGTCGACGTTCGGCTTCCTGGAGCGGTACGGCAGGCTCAGCGACCTGAGCAAGCGCCACGACCTCCCGTACCACGTCATCGGCTCCGACCTCGCGGGCGTCGTCCTGCGCACCGGCCCCGGCGTGAACGCCTGGAAGCCCGGCGACGAGGTCGTCGCGCACTGCCTGTCCGTCGAGCTGGAGTCCTCCGACGGCCACAACGACACGATGCTCGACCCCGAGCAGCGCATCTGGGGCTTCGAGACCAACTTCGGCGGCCTGGCGGAGATCGCACTCGTCAAGTCCAACCAGCTGATGCCCAAGCCCGACCACCTCAGCTGGGAGGAGGCGGCGGCCCCCGGCCTGGTCAACTCGACGGCGTACCGCCAGCTCGTCTCGCGCAACGGCGCCGGCATGAAGCAGGGCGACAACGTGCTGATCTGGGGCGCGAGCGGCGGACTCGGCTCGTACGCCACCCAGTTCGCACTGGCCGGCGGCGCCAACCCGATCTGTGTCGTCTCCAGCGACCAGAAGGCGGACATCTGCCGCGCGATGGGCGCCGAGGCGATCATCGACCGCAGCGCCGAGGGCTACACGTTCTGGAAGGACGAGCACACCCAGGACCCCAAGGAGTGGAAGCGCTTCGGCAAGCGCATCCGCGAGCTCACCGGCGGCGAGGACATCGACATCGTCTTCGAGCACCCCGGCCGCGAGACCTTCGGCGCGTCCGTGTACGTCACCCGCAAGGGCGGCACGATCACCACCTGCGCCTCGACCTCGGGCTACATGCACGAGTACGACAACCGCTACCTGTGGATGTCGCTGAAGCGCATCATCGGCTCGCACTTCGCCAACTACCGCGAGGCGTGGGAGGCCAACCGCCTGATCGCCAAGGGCAGGATCCACCCGACGCTCTCGAAGGTGTACTCGCTGGAGGACACCGGCCAGGCCGCGTACGACGTCCACCGCAACCTGCACCAGGGCAAGGTCGGCGTGCTGGCGCTGGCGCCCCGTGAGGGCCTCGGTGTGCGCAACCACGAGCTGCGCGAGCAGCACATCGACGCCATCAACCGCTTCCGGAACATCTGATGGGCGAGCGTCGGAAGGACCGGCCCTGGCTCATGCGGACGTACGCCGGTCACTCGACCGCCGAGGCGTCCAACGAGCTGTACCGCAACAACCTCGCCAAGGGCCAGACCGGCCTGTCGGTCGCGTTCGACCTTCCGACGCAGACCGGCTACGACCCCGACCACGTCCTCGCCCGCGGCGAGGTCGGCCGGGTCGGGGTCCCGGTCTCCCATCTCGGTGACATGCGGCGGCTGTTCCAGGACATCCCCCTGGAGCAGATGAACACCTCGATGACCATCAACGCCACCGCCATGTGGCTGCTGGCGATGTACCAGGTGGTGGCGGAGGAGCAGGGCGCCGACATCACCAGGCTCCAGGGGACGACGCAGAACGACATCGTCAAGGAGTACCTGTCGCGCGGGACGCACGTCTTCCCGCCGGTGCCCAGCCTGCGCCTGACGACGGACATGATCACCTACACGGTGAACCACATCCCCAAGTGGAACCCGATCAACATCTGCAGCTACCACCTCCAGGAGGCCGGCGCCACGCCGGTCCAGGAGATCGCGTACGCCATGAGCACGGCGATCGCCGTCCTCGACGCCGTACGCGACAGCGGGCAGGTGGAGCCGGAGAAGTTCGGGGACGTCGTCGCCCGCATCTCCTTCTTCGTGAACGCGGGCGTCCGCTTCGTCGAGGAGATGTGCAAGATGCGGGCCTTCGGCCGCATCTGGGACCAGATCACCCGCGAGCGGTACGGCATCGAGGACGCCAAGCAGCGCCGCTTCCGCTACGGCGTGCAGGTCAACTCCCTGGGTCTGACCGAGGCGCAGCCGGAGAACAACGTCCAGCGCATCGTCCTGGAGATGCTGGCCGTCACCCTCTCCAAGGACGCCCGCGCCCGCGCCGTGCAGCTCCCCGCCTGGAACGAGGCGCTGGGCCTGCCCCGCCCCTGGGACCAGCAGTGGTCGCTGCGCATCCAGCAGGTGCTCGCCCTGGAGAGCGACCTGCTGGAGTACGAGGACATCTTCGCGGGGTCGCACGTCATCGAGGCCAAGGTGGAGGCGCTGGTCGCCGAGTCCTGCGCCGAGATGGACCGCATCGCGGAGATGGGCGGCGCGATGGCGGCCGTCGAGTCCGGCTACCTCAAGTCGCAGCTGGTCTCCTCGCACGCGGAGCGCCGCGCGCGCATCGAGTCGGGCGAGGAGAAGATCGTCGGCGTCAACTGCTACGAGTCGACCGCGCCCAGCCCGCTCACCGCGGATCTGGACGGGGCGATCATGACGGTCGATCCGGCCAACGAGGCCCGCGTCGTCGCCAAGCTCCACGAGTGGCGCGACAACCGCGACGAGGCCCGCGCCTCCGAGGCCCTGGCGGCCCTCAAGAAGGCCGCGGCGGGCACCGGGAACCTGATGGGGCCCACGGTCGAGTGCGCCCGCGCGGGCGTCACCACCGGCGAGTGGTCCTGGGCGCTGCGGGACGTCTTCGGCGAGTTCCGCGCGCCGACGGGCGTGAGCAGCGCCCCGGTCGCGGTCACCGCCGAGGCCGGCACCCCGCTCGCGTACGTACGGGAGAAGGTGGCCCGTACGGCCGGCGAACTCGGCTCGGGACGGCTGCGCCTGCTGGTCGGCAAGCCCGGCCTGGACGGTCACTCCAACGGCGCCGAGCAGATCGCCGTGCGGGCCCGCGACGCGGGCTTCGAGGTGGTCTACCAGGGCATCAGGCTCACCCCCGAGCAGATCGTGAGCGCCGCCCTCGCGGAGGACGTGCACTGCGTCGGTCTGTCCATCCTGTCCGGCTCGCACGCCGAGCTGGTGCCGGACGTTCTCGTGCGCCTGCGCGAGGCGGGCGCCACCGACATTCCGGTGATCGCGGGCGGGATCATCCCGCCGGCGGACGCCGAGGCGCTGCGGGCCGCCGGAGTGGCCGCGGTTTTCACCCCGAAGGACTTCGGCATCACGGAGATCATCGGCCGTATCGTCGACGAGATCCGCACAGCGAACAAGCTCGACCCCCTGGAGGTCTCCGCATGACCACGCCCACGCCCGCCGTCGACCGGCTGCGCCCGCGCCGCTCCTGCCTCGCCGTACCGGGCTCGAACCCGCGCTTCCTGGAGAAGGCCCAGGGCCTGCCGGCCGACCAGGTCTTCCTGGACCTGGAGGACGCGTGCGCGCCGCTCGCCAAGCCCGAGGCCCGGCACACCATCGTGAAGTTCCTCAACGAGGGCGACTGGACGGGCAAGACCAGGGTCGTGCGCGTCAACGACTGGACCACCGAGTGGACGTACCGCGACGTCGTCACGGTGGTGGAGGGCGCGGGCCAGAACCTCGACTGCATCATGCTGCCGAAGGTCCAGGACGCGCAGCAGGTCGTGGCACTGGACCTCCTGCTGACGCAGATCGAGAAGACGATGGGCTTCGAGGTCGGCAAGATCGGCATCGAGGCGCAGATCGAGAACGCCAAGGGCCTGGTCAACGTCGACGCGATCGCGGCCGCCTCGCCGCGCGTCGAGACGATCATCTTCGGCCCGGCCGACTTCATGGCGTCGATCAACATGAAGTCGCTGGTCGTGGGCGAGCAGCCGCCCGGCTACCCGGCGGACGCCTACCACTACATCCTGATGCGCATCCTGATGGCGGCCCGTACGCACAATCTCCAGGCCATCGACGGTCCCTACCTGCAGATCCGCAACCAGGAGGGCTACCGCGCGGTCGCGCAGCGGGCCGCCGCCCTGGGCTTCGACGGCAAGTGGGTGCTGCACCCGGACCAGGTCGCCGCCGCGAACGAGATCTTCTCGCCGTCGCAGGAGGACTTCGACCACGCGGAGCTGATCCTGGACGCGTACGACTACTACACCTCCGAGGCGGGCGGCAAGAAGGGTTCCGCGATGCTCGGTGACGAGATGATCGACGAGGCGAGCCGCAAGATGGCGCTCGTCATCTCCGGCAAGGGACGCGCGGCCGGCATGCGGCGCACCTCCACGTTCGAAGCTCCGGAGGCCTGATCATGCAGTTCGGACGCACGTACGAGGAGTTCGAGGTCGGCGCCGTCTACAAGCACTGGCCCGGGAAGACGGTCACGGAGTACGACGACCACCTCTTCTGCCTGCTGACCATGAACCACCACCCGCTGCACATGGACAGCAACTACGCCGAGAAGACGACCGACTTCGGCAAGAACGTCGTCGTCGGCAACTACATCTACTCGCTGCTGCTCGGCATGTCGGTCCCGGACGTGTCCGGGAAGGCCATCGCCAACCTGGAGGTCGAGTCGCTCAAGCACATCGCGCCGACCTTCCACGGCGACACGATCTACGGCGAGACGACCGTCCTGGACAAGACGCCGTCGAGGTCCAAGAGCGACCGCGGCATCGTCTACGTCGAGACGAAGGGCTACAAGCAGGACGGCACCGTCGTCTGCGTCTTCCGGCGCAAGGTGATGGTCCCGACCGAGACGTACATCAAGGAGCGCGGAAGGGGGTCCCTCCCCGGTCGTTCAGACCTCGGGGGAGAGCAGCCCGGCCGCCCGGAGCCGAAGTCCCAGGAGAAGTAATCATGGCCCGTCTCGCCCAGACCGCCGGTCTGACCGACATCCAGCAGGAGATCCTGGCCACCGTCAGGAACTTCGTCGACAAGGAGATCATCCCTGTCGCGACCGAGCTTGAGCACCGCGACGAGTACCCGACGGAGATCGTCGAGGGTCTCAAGGAGCTGGGGCTCTTCGGACTGATGATCCCCGAGGAGTACGGCGGCCTGGGCGAGTCCCTCCTCACCTACGCGCTGTGCGTCGAGGAGATAGCCCGTGGCTGGATGAGCGTCTCCGGGATCATCAACACCCACTTCATCGTGGCGTACATGCTCAAGCAGCACGGCACCCAGGAGCAGAAGGACACGTTCCTGCCGCGCATGGCGCTGGGCGAGGTGCGCGGCGCGTTCTCGATGTCGGAGCCGGCGCTCGGCTCCGACGTGTCGGCCATCACGTCCAAGGGCGTGAAGGACGGTGACGAGTACGTCCTGAACGGCCAGAAGATGTGGCTGACGAACGGCGGCTCGTCCACGCTCGTCGCGGTGCTGTGCCGCAGTGACGAGGGTCTCCCCGAGGGCACGGCCCCGCACAAGCAGATGACGACCTTCCTGGTGGAGAAGGAACCGGGCTTCGGCGAGGTCCGTCCCGGCCTGACCATCCCCGGGAAGATCGACAAGATGGGCTACAAGGGTGTCGACACCACCGAGCTGATCATGGACGGACTGCGCATTCCGGCCAATCGTGTACTCGGCGGGGCAACCGGCCGAGGGTTTTACCAAATGATGGACGGCGTGGAGGTCGGCCGCGTCAACGTGGCGGCACGTGGTTGCGGTGTCGCGCAGCGCGCATTCGAGCTGGGTGTCTCGTACGCCCAGCAACGTCACACTTTCGGCAAGCCGATCGCCCAGCACCAGGCCATTCAGTTCAAGCTGGCCGAGATGGCTACCAAGGTCGAGGCCGCCCATGCCATGATGGTGAATGCAGCACGCAAAAAGGACTCCGGGGAACGAAACGACCTAGAGGCAGGGATGGCGAAGTACCTCGCCTCCGAATACTGCAAGGAAGTCGTCGAGGACGCCTTCCGTATCCACGGCGGCTACGGGTTCTCGAAGGAGTACGAGATCGAGCGTCTCTACCGCGAGGCGCCGATGCTGCTCATCGGTGAAGGTACCGCCGAGATCCAGAAAATGATCATCGGTCGGCGACTGCTCGAAGAGTACCGGTTCCAGGGCTGATTGCCCCTTTCGGGGGGAAATGGCCGCGAAAAAGATCACACCCTGTCATCGTCTTCAGGCCTCCGACTCGTCTTCTGGCTTGCCCAGTTGCGCCCCGCAACCGCTACCATCGCCGGTAAGCCGCCGTCCCCCTGTTGCCAGCGCGGCATCATCCGCTACGAAGGTCATCCATGCCCCACAGCCAAACCTCTGCATCACGCGACGGCCTCCTCCAGGGACGCCTTGCTCGCGGAGCATCGCCGTGGCTTCTGCCGACCGTCGCCACCGCGGCGCTCAGCCTGGCCCGGGCCCGCAAGTCCGGCCGCTGGGCCGCCGTCGCCGTGCCCACCACCGCGCTCGCGGCGGGCATGCTGTGGTTCTTCCGCGATCCCGAGCGCGAAATCACCCAGGGCCGGGTCATCTCCCCGGCCGACGGAGTGGTGCAGAGCATCATGCCGTGGAAGGACGGGCGTACCCGCGTCGCGATCTTCATGAGCCCGCTGAACGTCCACGTGAACCGCGCGCCCCTCGCGGGCACGGTGACGTCGGTCGAGCACATCCCCGGCGGGTTCGTTCCGGCGTTCAACAAGGAGAGCGAGCACAACGAGCGCGTCGTCTGGCACTTCGACACCGAGCTCGGTGACATCGAGATGGTGCAGATCGCCGGCGCGGTCGCGCGTCGCATCGTTCCGTACGTGCCGCAGGGCACGAAGGTCGAGCAGGGCGAGCGCATCGGCCTGATCCGCTTCGGCTCGCGCGTCGACCTCTACCTCCCCGAGGGTGTAGAGGTCGATGTCGAGGTCGGTCAGGTCACCACCGCGGGGGTGACTCGCATTGACCGTGACTGATCCCGAGACACAGGCCGGCTGGGTGCCGGAGGACGAGACCGACGCCGAGGACATGCCGCTCTCTCTGCGGCTGTCGATAGCGGACACGCTCACCCTCGGCAACGCGACGTGCGGGTTCATGGCGGTGTACTTCACCACCACCGGAATCCTCATCCCGCACCTCCAGGGCAGCCAGGAGACCGGCATGGCGCGGCACAGCGCCGCGACCGCCGTGATCCTGATGCTCCTCGCGGCGATCTTCGACCTCTGCGACGGGCTCGTGGCGCGCAAGCTGCGCAGCTCGCCGATGGGCGCGGAGCTGGACAACCTCTCCGACCTGATCAGCTTCGGGCTCGCCCCGGCCTATTTCGTGCTGGTGTACGGAATGGTCGCGGACGACGCCCACCAGCGGGTTTCGGCACTGGCGGCGATCGTGGTGCTGCTGGCGGTGGTCCTGCGGCTCGCCAGATTCTCCTGCGTGACGCTGAAGGACGGCATGTTCCAGGGCATGCCGAGCCCCTTCGGCGCGCTGACGGTCGTCTCGATCGTGCTGCTGGAGCTCCCCTTCATCCCCACGCTGCTCGCCATCATCGGCGTCGCGTGGCTGATGGTGAGCCGGGTCGAGTACCCGAAGCCGCGGGGCGTCCTCGCTGTGGCGATGCTCGCCTGGATCGTGGGCGCGATGGGCCTGCTGGCGGCCTGGGCGTTCGACGCCCCGGGCGGCCAGGTCCTGCTGGCGACCGGTTGCGCGCTCCAGGTGGTCCTGGGCGCGGTGATCCCGCTCTTCGCGACGGCGCGGCGGGTGAACACGTTCCGCGACAACCGCCGCGTGGCGCGTGCGGCGCAGCTGCCGTAAGCGTCCGGCGTACGTACGACTGCGGGCCCCGGGGATGTCCCCGGGGCCCGCAGTCGTGTGTCTTCCGCGGGGCTGTCAGCCGCCGAGCGTGTAGCTCTTCGCGGCCTCCGAGACCTCCGCTTCCCGCACCACCTTCGTGCCGCCGGTCACGTTCTTGTCCGGCTGGAGGATGACCGTCTGGCGCGAGGACGGTGCCTTCGGGTCGGTGAAGTCGTGCGTGGTGCCGAAGCCCGAGTCGTACGCGTTGATCGTCAGCAGGGCCTCGCCGACGCCCTCCCGGGTCAGGTCCTTCGACGTGCACGCCTTCTTCAGCGCCTCACCGAAGACCGACGCCGCCGTCCAGCCGGCCACCACGCCGTTGTCGAGCGCGTCCGAGGGGTACGCCGCCTTGTAGTCGGCGACGAGCTTCTTGGCGTCCTGCGTGTCCGTGCCGATCGGCTCGGTGGGGTTGGCGACGTAGTAGTTCTTCATCAGTGCCGGTCCCGCCTGGGTCGCGAGCAGCTGCGGGGAGAACGCCGAGTTGTTGCCGATGATCGGCGCCCGGAGTCCGACCGCCGCCGCGACCCCGACGAACGAGGCGGCCTGGCGCGGTCCCGCACTGATGACGACGCCCTTGACCCCGGCCTTCTTGAGCGCGGAGACCTGGGCCGTCATGTCGTTGTCGGTCGGCTTGATCTTCTGCTCGACGATCGTGAGCCCGGCCTGCTCCGCCGCGTACCGCGACCCGGCGAGCGCGTTCTCGCCGTAGTCGCCCTCGAAGTAGACGTGGCCGATCCTGTCGCCCTTCCCGACGCCCTTGTCCTTCATCAGGAAGTCGATCGCGTTGATCGTCTCGACGTCGTACGTACTGCCGATGACGCGGACGTACGGACTGCCGAGCAGCGAGGTGGACCAGGCCTGCGGGATGACGAGGCCCTTGTCCTGGCCGTCGATGCGCTGCTTGACCGCGGCGACGAAGGGCGAGCCGATGAACTGGGTGAAGCCCAGGACCCGCGGTGACAGCTCGGTGTAGCCGGAGACGGCCTTCTGCGGGTCGTAGCCGTGGTCGCGGACCGTGAGTTCGATCTTCCGGCCGCAGATGCCGCCCTCGGCGTTGGTCTTCTTCACGTACAGCTGCTGGGCCTGGGTGACGCTCTTGCCGAGCGAGGCGTAGACGCCCGTCATGTCGGTCAGCGCACCGAGCTTGATCGTCTTGTCCGTGACGCCCTGGCCGGCCTTGACCCCGCCGGCGTCCGCCGTGTCGCCGTTCTCGCCGCCTTCCTTCGTCTTCGAGCTGCACCCGGCCGCCGTCAGAGCGAGCAGCGCGGCGAGCGTGGCGGCAGTGGTCCTGGTGACCTGCTTGCGCGTGGTCATCGTTACTCCCCTGGGGTTGTTGTCTTGCGCCGGAGGGCCGGCCGCACCAGGCCGCCCGGCAGGAAGAGCACCACCGCGACAACGGCGGCGCCGTAGAGGTACCGGGACGCCTCGCCCGGTGCGACCCCGCCCGTACCGGGGGCGGAGACCAGGGGCAGGGCGTCGCTGTACCGGGTGAGGAGCTGGGGCAGCAGGGAGACGAAGACGGCTCCCACCACCGCTCCCGCGACCGAGCCGAGACCGCCGATGACGATCATGGCGAGATATTCGAGGGACAGGATCATGCCGAAGTACTCCGGCACGGTCCGCTGGAAGACCAGCGCGAGCAGGACGCCCGCCAGACCCGCGTACATGGAGGAGAGGACGAACACCCCGGCCCGGTAGCGGGCGACGGGCACCCCCATGACCCCGGCGGCGATGCGGTGGTCGCGGATGGCGTTCATGGCCCGGCCGGGGCGCCCGCGCAGCACGCCGCGGGCGAAGAGGGCGCAGCCGGCCAGGGCGAGCAGGGCGACGTACCAGAGCTTCTCGGCGGAACCGAAGGGCACGGCGGCCACCAGCAGCTCGGACTCGTCGAAGGTGACGCCGAAGAGGCTGAGCGGGGGGACGTCGCGGCCGTTGAAGCCGCCGGTCAGGTCGTGCGCGTTGAAGAGGACGTGCTGGCCGATGAAGATGAGCGCGAGGGTGGCGATGCCGAGGTACGCGCCCTGGAGGCGTCCGGAGATGGGGCTGAAGAGGCCGCCCGCGACCCCGGCCAGCGCCACCGCGAGGACGGCGGCGAGCCAGCTGGGGAGGTTCAGGCCGGTGAGACCGCCGGCGGAGTCCCCGGCGAGGACGCAGTAGCCGTACGCGCCGACGGCGAGGAAGAAGGCGTGGCCCATGGAGAGCTGGCCGGTGGCGCCGGTGAGGAGGTTGAGGCCGATGGCGCCGATGGCGGCGGCCATCGCGAAGAGCCCGGCCTGGAGCCAGAACCGGTCGAGGTAGAAGGGCAGCGCGAGGAGCAGGACCGCTCCGGCGGTCCACAGCGCCGGGCGGCGGAACCGCTTGGCCGGGTCAGACACGGGCCAGCTCCTTCGTACCGAAGAGACCGGCCGGGCGGACCAGCAGGACCGCGACCATGACGAGGTACGGAGCCAGGTCGCCGATGCCGCGCCCGAGGAAGGCGAGGTCGCTCTGGTAGCCGGTGGCGAGCGACTCGGTGATGCCGACGAGGAGGCCGCCGACGAGGGCGCCGGTGGTGGAGTCGAGGCCGCCGAGGATGGCGGCGGGGAACGCCTTCATCGCGGCGAGCGAGGTGGAGCGTTCGAGTCCCGGGGTCGGGAAGACCGTCAGGAAGAGCGCGGCGACGGCGGCGAGTCCGCCCGCCACGGCCCAGGCGCCGAGGGAGACCCGGCCGAGGCGTACGCCCATCAGCGCGGCGGTCTCGGAGTTCTCGGCGGCGGCGCGCATCGCCACGCCCCAGGAGGTGAAGCGGAAGGCGAGCAGGAAGACCGTGATGAGCAGGCCCGCGGCGACGAACGCGGCGATGCGGGTGTGCGCGACGGTCACCCCGCCGACGGTGAGGACGGAGTCGCCCCAGGGGTCGCCCAGGGCGAGGACGTCGGTGCCGATGCGGCGGGTCAGCTCGGTGGTGAGGAGGATGTCGACGCCGATGGTGACGATGGCCAGGACACTGTGGTTGGAGCCCCGGTAGCGGCGCATCACCAGGAACTCGACCGCCGCGCCGACCGCTGCCGCGCCGCCGATCCCGGCGAGCAGGGCGAGCCAGAAACCGATGTCGTCGTGCAGGACGGCGGTGACGTAGCCGCCGGCGAGCAGCAGCGAGGCGTGGGCGAAGTTGACGACCTCGGTGGCACGGAAGATCACGACGAAGCCGAGGGCGATCAGGGCGTAGACGGAACCGATCGAGATCCCGTTGAGGAGGAGTTCGGCGAAGGTGGTCATGAAGCGGCCTCCTCTCCCAGGTAGGCGCGGACGACGGCGGGGTCGGACTGGACGGAGGCGGGCGTTCCGTCGGCGATCAGCCGACCGAAGTCGAGGACGGTCACGGTGTCGGCGAGCCGCATCACCACCCCCATGTCGTGCTCCACCAGCACGATGGAGATACCGAGGCTGTCCCGTACGCCCGCGACGACGGCGGCGGTGGCCCGGCGTTCGTCGGCGGTCATTCCGGCGACCGGCTCGTCGAGGAGCAGGACCTTGGGCTCCATGCACAGGGCGCGGGCGAGCTCGGCGAGCTTCTGCTGCCCGTACGGCAAGGTGCCCGCCGGCCGGGCGAGCTGGTCTTCGAGGCCGACGAACGCGGCGATTTCCCGGACGCGTTCGCGGTGCCCCGCCTCCTCCCGTACGGCGGAGGGGAGCCGCAGCCCGGCGGCGACGAATCCGGTGCGGGTGAGCCGGTGGCGGCCGAGCATCAGGCTGTCCTCGACGGTGACGCCGGGCGGCAGGGCGAGGTTCTGGAAGGTGCGGGCGATCCCGAGGTCCGCGATGCGGTGGGGCGGCAGTCCGGTCAGCTCCCGGCCGCCGAGGCGGACGCTGCCGGAGGTGGCCCGGTACACGCCGGAGAGGACGTTGAAGCAGGTGGACTTGCCGGCGCCGTTGGGTCCGATGACGGCGTGCACGGTTCCCGGCCGTACGGTGAAGCCGATGGCGTCCAGTGCGGTCAGGCCGGCGAACCGCACGGTCAGGTCCCGTACTTCCAGCGTCGGGGCCGCGGTGTTCATCTGCCCTCCCAGACGCTGAGGGTGCGGTGGGCCGCCACCGCCTCGGAGGCGTCGGCGGCGGCGTCCTCGTCGACCACGCCCAGGTAGCGGCGGCGTACCTCGTCGGAGGCGGCGAGCTCGTCGGCGGACCCGGACAGGACGACCTCGCCCACGTCGAGGACGTACGCGTGCGAGGCGAGGCGCAGCGCGATGGCGGCGTTCTGCTCGACGAGCAGTACGGCCGTGCCCTGCGCGTTGATCTCGGTGATCGTCTCGGCGATCCGCTGTGCCATCAGCGGGGCGAGGCCGAGCGAGGGCTCGTCGAGCAGCAGCAGTCTCGGTCCGGCCATCAGCGCCCTGGCGACCGCGAGCATCTGCTGCTCGCCGCCGGAGAGCAGCCCGGCGCGCTGCCCGGCGCGTTCGGCCAGGACCGGGAAGAGCTCGTGGACGCGCCGCAGCGCGGCGGCCTGGGCGGCGCGGTTGCCGGTGGAGCCGAGAGCGCCCGCGCGCAGATTGTCGGCGACCGTCATCCGCGCGAACACCTGGCGCCCTTCCGGTACTTGGCAGAGCCCCGCGGCCACCACCCGGTCGGGGGACAGACCGGTCAGCGGCCGGCCGGCGAAGGCGACCGTGCCCGCGGTGACCGCCCCGCCGTGGAACGACAGCGTGCGCGAGATGGCGCGCAGGAGCGTGGACTTGCCCGCTCCGTTGCTGCCCAGTACGGCGACCACGGCCCCTTCGGGCAGCGTGAGCGACACGTGTCGCAGCGCCCTCACGGGTCCGTATCCCGCCGACAGATCCCGTATTTCCAATGCGGCGCCGGTCATGGCACCCCTTCCTCGGGCCGTTCGGTGGCGCTCACCTCAGCACCGGTCGCCGCCCGCCGTCCACGGATGGCGACCGAACCGCTGCCGGTGACCAGCCACACGTACGACCGGTTGTGCACGCGCACAACACCGCGTGTCAGGGGGTGTCGCAGAGAGCCCCGCTCATGGCACGCTCTCGCCCCATGGGAGGCCGCAGAGTACGGACGGGGCACGACTGGGCGGTGCTGACCGAGGCGTGCACGGCGCTGCTCGACCGGCTGCCGGAGCTGGTGGATCAGCACCTGCGCGAGCTGCACGCGCACTCGGCGCTGTACGCGCAGGTCCTGTCCCAGGACCAGCACTGGCAGGAGACCGAGCAGGCGATGCGGATCGGCATCGAGGCGATCTCCGCGCCGAAGTCGCAGCCGCGCCGCGATCTGGAGTACGCGGAGTGGACGGGCCGGCGCCGGGCCCAGCAGGGCTTTCCGCTGGAGCTGCTGGTGCACTCCTACCGGCAGGCGGGCTATCTGATCTGGGACGCGCTGCTGGAGAGCGCGGAAGGGAGCGGCCCGGAGAAGCTCACGGTGCTGATGCGGGCCGCGTCGACGGTGTTCACGGCGGTGGACGCGGAGACCGCGACCGCGTCGGAGGCGTACCGGGCGACCGAGGCCGAGCTGCGCCACCGTACGGACGAACGGCTGCAGGCGCTTCTCGACGCGCTGTTGGAGGGCAAGGAATCACCGGGGCTGGCGGCCCGCGCGGCGGCCGGTCTCGACCTGCCGGAGCAGGGGCGGTACGCGGTGGTGGTGCTGCGGCTGGAGCGGCGGGACGGGCGCGAGCCGTTTCACCGGCGCATCCAGGGGACCGGGATGCGGTTCATCTGGCGGATGCGTACGGACTGCGAGGTGGGGGTCGTCTCGCTGGGCGAGGAGACGACGCTGGCCGCGCTGTCGGAGCTGCTCGCCGCGCGCTGTCCCGGGCCGGGCGGCATCAGCCCGGTGGTGGACGGTCTCGCCGGGCTGGGCGAGGCCCGGCGGCTGGCGGATCTGGCGCTGCGGACCTGCGCGCCGGACGCGACCGGGATCGTACGGCTGGACGAGCGGATGCCGACGGCCCTGGTGGTCAGCCAGCCGGAGCTGGCGGAGCGGCTGGTGGCGGACGTGTTCGGCACGCTGCTGGAGCTGGACGCGGCGGACCGGGCGGTGCTGCTGGAGACGCTGGACGCGTGGCTGTCGTGCGAGGGGTCGGCGGGGCGGACGGCGGGCCGGCTGTACTGCCACCGCAATACGGTGTTCAACCGGCTGCGCAGGCTTGAGCAGCTGACGTCCCGTTCGCTGTCCCGGCCGCGGGACCTGATCGAGATGACACTGGCGCTGGACGCGTTCCGGCTGTCCGGGGCGTGACGCGGACGGCGGGGGCGGGCCGTGATGCGTGACGCGGGCGGTCCGTCCGCGCCGCCCGCGTCACGCCCCGCGGCGCGTGCCTCCTGCTACGACAGGGTGTCCGCGACCACGGACGCCGCTTCCGCGATCAGTTCGTTGTCGTAGCCGGCGTCTTCCTCGGTGCGGTTCGACATGATCGCCACGACGACGGGGGCGGCGTCGGGGGGCCACACCACGGCGATGTCGTTGCGGGTGCCGTAGGTGCTGCCGGCTCCGGTCTTGTCGCCCACCACCCAGCTCTCGGGCATCCCGGCCCTGATGAGCTCGGCTCCGGTGGTGTTGGCCCGCAGCCACTTCGTGAGCTGCGCGCGTTCGCCCTTGCCGAGGACGTCTCCGAGAACGAACGCGCGCAGGTCGCCGGCGAGCGCACGCGGCGTGCTCGTGTCACGCGTGGCGCCCGGAGTCCACTGGTTCAGCTCCGGCTCGCGGCGCTCCATCCGGGTGACGTCGTCGCCGATCTCCTCGAGTACGGCGTCCAGGCCGTGGGGCCCGCCCAGTCGCTCCAGGAGCAGGTTGGCCGCGGTGTTGTCGCTGAAGCGGACGGCGGCGTCGCACAGCGCGCTCAGGGTCATCCCGGTCCCCACATGCTTCCCGGTCACGGGAGAGTGGGCGGCCAGATCGTCCTTGGAGTACGTGATCACCTGGTCCAGGCCGCTCAGGGAGTGCTCGCGCAGCACGGCACCGGCGGCCAGCGCCTTGAACGTGGAGGCGTAGGCGAACCGTTCGCCGTCGTTGTAGGCCACCTCGCGCCCGGTGCCGGTGTCGACGGCGTAGACGCCCAGCCGCGCATCGAACTTGCGCTCGAGTTCCTTGAAATCGCGGGCGAACGGCTTCGCGTCCGCACTCGGGGTCGTGTTCGGGCTCGCGGCCGCACCCGGCTCCGTCGTCTTCACGGGCGGAGACGACGAGGCCGGGGAGTCGCCCTGGCCGCAGGCCACGAGCGGGACGAGGGCGAGCGTGGCGAGCGCGCCGAGAACGGCGCGCCGGGCACGGGTGTGCTGCATGGTCCAGAACCTCCGGGGCGCCCCGCACACGGGGCGCGTAGGGGATGGAGCGGCACGGCCCCATCCCGGTGCGGGTCATGAGTGCCGGGACCACCCTCGTCCCCGGGAGGCCATGCGGTCCAATACGCTCACGCACTGTTCCATGCCGATCCCGCATAGAGTGGCGGACCGTGGATCTGGTGGGAGCGTGTCGCGCGTTTGTCAGTGTCAGCGAGCACGGCGGTTTCACCGTCGGAGCGGCCGCTGCCCGGATGTCCCAGTCGGTGGCCAGCCGCCGCGTCGCCGCCCTGGAGGAGCGCTTCGGTGAGCAGTTGTTCGAGCGCACGTCGCGGCGGGCCGTCCTCACCCCCTTCGGCCGGGACATGCTGCCGGCGGCCAGGCAGCTCGTACAGGCGGCCGATGTGCTGCTGCACGAGGCGGAAGCGGTCAAGCGCAAACCGTGGCGGCTCGCGGTGCCCGGCGTCTGCCCCACGGCCGGTCTGGCCCGCCTCGTCGCCGAGGCACGGGGGCACGGTGTCAGGCTGGACCTCCGTGTGGCGGCACCCGCGCAGCGCCTGGAGCTCGTCCACGCGCAGCAGGTGCGTGCCGCCCTGCTCGCGGTGCCCGCGGACGAGGCGACATGGTCCGTACCGCTCGGGCTCGCCGGCGCCCAGGACCCCGGCGTGAAGCGCGTCTACCTCGAAACGCTGCGGGTCGGGCGGGCCTCCCCCGGCCCGGCCCGCCGTGTCTGGATCCAGCCGGAAGACGACGTGCCGCACATCCGCGACCCGCTGACGCGCCTGCGCGACGCGGTGGGTCTGCGGCCCGCACAGCTCGTCGCGGCGGCCGACCTGACGAGCGCCGCGGCAGAAGTCCTCTGCACACGCGACCTGTTGCTGTGCTCCCCCGCGCAGGCCGGGGAACTCGCCCTGGCCTGGCGGCCCATCGGTGAGATCACGCTCGGCCGGGGATTCGCCCTGGCCGTCGCCGCGGACGGCAATCCCCAGTACGTCGAAGCGCGCCTGGGCGACGCCATCGCCCGCTGCCTCGGCGCGGGCGCCCGGGCGGGCGCCGCGGGAGGGACGGCGGCGTGAGCACCGAGGCACTGCTCCGCGACATGCGCCGGCAGCTGCGCGAGGGCGGCCTGCACGGCTGCCTGCTCGTACGGGACCTGCACACGGGGGAAGAGCTGGGGATCGAGCCGGACACCCAGCTGCCCTCCGCTTCCCTGGTCAAGGTCCCGCTCGCGCTGGCGACGGCGGAGCGCATCCGGCGGGGCGAGCTCGACGGGGCGACGATGCTCGACGTACGGCCCGGGCGGATCACCACGCCCGGCCCCACCGGGCTGAGCCGGTTCCGCCACCCCACCCGGATCGCGATCGACGACCTGCTCTACCTGAGCACCTGCGTGAGCGACGGAACGGCCGCCGACGCGCTGTTCGGCCTCACCCCGCCCGACCGGGTCGCCGGCCTCCTCCACGAGTTCGGCCTGCGCGGCATCACCGTCCGGCACAGCATGCGCGAGCTGTCCGACACCCCCGTGGAACGCTTCGACGCCGACCAGGTCCATCTCGCCCACGCCCTCGCCATCGAGGCCGGCACCAGCGGCCGCGGACACCGGGTGCCGCAGCTCGACACCACCCGCGCCAACACCGGCAGCGCACGCGCCTGGGTCGAACTGCTCCACGCCCTGTGGACACCGTCGGCGGTCCACCCGGAAGCGGCCGGGCGCGTGCGCGGCCTCATGGCCCACAACCTGCTCCGGCACCGGCTCGCCCCGGACTTCAGCTCCGACGCCACCACGTGGTCCTCCAAGACCGGCACCCTCCTCAACCTCCGCCACGAGGTGGGTGTCGTCGAGCACTCCGACGGCCAGGCGTTCGCCGTCGCCGTCCTTACCGAGTCGCTCGTTCCGGCGAGCACCCAGCCCGGCGCCGACGCCCTCATGGCGCAGGTCGCCCGCAGGCTGCGCGACCACCTCCGGCAGCTCTGACACCCGGGCCGGGGCTTCTCCGCCGGCGAGCTGTACGCCGCCGCCGGGGCCCGCGTGCCGCACGGCAGGCGCTGCGCGTCACCCGGACCGCCCGTTCCCGAAGCCGGGGCCGGGCCTTCAGCCCCCGGACGGGCTCGATGTGGCCGAACCCGCTGGGCCGACGGCCAACCTCAGCCCGTCCGGCGCCCGAGGGCCGGGGCGCGGGGCAGAGCCCGGTTCGGGAAGGGGCGGGAGGGGGAACAGCCCCGCGGGCCCGGATCCGGAGCCGGGGAAGCGCCCGGCGCCCCGGGCCCGGGGACCGAGAGCCGAGTGGCCCCGGGCCCCAGGACCGGGGGCCCGGGGGCCGTCAGGTCAGGAAGTCGCGGGCGATGTTCTCCGCCACGCGTTCCAGCAGCGGGCCCGCTTCCGCCATGGAGCGGGCCGGGTCCGGCTCCAGGTCGGCCAGGGCGTACGCGCGGCGGATGCCCGCCGCGCCGAGGACCTCCGGAGGGAGGGCCAGGCGGCCGCAGACCGCGATGACCTCGACGTTCTTGGCGCGGGCCGCCGCCGCCACGCCCGCCGGCGCCTTGCCGTGCAGGGTCTGCGCGTCGAGGGAGCCCTCGCCGGTGATGACCAGGGTCGCCCGTTCCAGGGCGGGGGCGAAGCCCAGGACGTCGAGCATGACCTCGATGCCGGGCCGGAAGCTCGCGCCGAGGGCGATCAGCGCGCCGTAGCCGATGCCGCCGGCCGCGCCCGCGCCGGGCGAGTGCTCGTGCTCCGGGCCGAGTACGGACGCGTAGTGCGCGAGGGCCGCGTCGAGGGTGGCCACGTCCTCCTCGGTGGCGCCCTTCTGCGGTCCGTACACCGCCGCCGCGCCCTTCGGGCCGGTCAGCGGGTTGTCGACGTCGCTGGCGAGGACGAGGTCCACGTCGGCCAGACGCGGGTCCAGGCCGGACAGGTCGGCTGTCGCGAGGTCGCGCAGGCCGCCGCCGCCGGGGCCGACGGGCTCGCCCGCCGCGTCCAGGAAGCGCGCGCCGAGCGCGGCCAGCATGCCCGCGCCGCCGTCGGTGGTGGCGCTGCCGCCGACACCGAAGACGATCGTGCGCGCGCCCGCGTCGAGCGCGGCGCGCAGCAGTTCGCCGGAGCCGTACGTCGTCGCGGTGAGCGGCGCGAATACGCCCTCGGGGAGGTGCTGGAGGCCCGAGGCCTCCGCCATTTCGACCACGGCGGTGCCGTCGCGCAGCGCGAACGCCGCCGTGAGCTGCTCGCCGAGCGGTCCGGTGACCCGTACCTCCCGGCGCTCGAATCCGGCCGCCACCGCCGCGGCCACCGTGCCGTCGCCGCCGTCGGCGACGGGCAGGGCCTCGACGACAACGTCGGGGACAACCCGCCGCAGCCCGGCCGTCACCCGCTCCGCGACCTGCACGGCCGTGAGCGAGCCCTTGAACTTGTCCGCCGCGACGAGCACGCGGTCGGTCTCAGTTACTGCTCCGTCCGTCACCTTGCTATCCCTTGCTTTCGAACAGGCAGTCGCGCCGCCCCGACCCTATCCGCAGGAAGGGCTCCGCGCCCACGGGCGCCCGTCATGGCTCGGCCTCCCGTACGGCGCGCCAACCCGATTTGTCATCTTTTCACGCTCATAGTGGTTCGTCATGCACAGCGAAATGATCGAACGGCCTTCACCCGGACGGCGGCTCCCGCCGCCAGGGGCGCCGTCGCGGGTGCCCTCAGTGCGCGCGCGCAGCGCCGCACTCCGCGTTCCGCTCTCCTCGCATACCGGTGAAATACCCACAAACGACCCATGCTCGACCACGGGAAGCGGGTAGAGCCGACGCATGACGCCACACCGCACGCACACCGCCGACCGGATTCTCGGCGGCTGGCTGGGCCGAATCGCCGGCAACATGCTCGGCAAGCCCGTGGAGCGCGGCGACTACTGGACGCGAGCACGGATCGACCGCTACCTGCGGCTCACCGGTGCGCTCCCCCTCACCGACTACCTGCCCGAGCCCCCGTCGGCCGCGGCCGGTCTCGAACTGCGCCCGGAGTGGCCGCACTGCGTACGCGGCCGGATCAGCGGCAGCTGCCGGGACGACGACGTCGACTACGCGATCCTCGGGCTGCATCTCCTGGAGACCCACGGGTTCGCGTTCACCACCGAGGAGGTCGGTGAGCTGTGGCTGCTGCGGCTGCCGTATCTGCAGACCTTCACCGCCGAGCGGGCGGCGTACCGCAATCTCGCGAACGGCCTCAGGCCCCCGCTGACGGCCACCTACGAGAATCCGTACCAGGAGTGGATCGGCGCCCTCATCCGCGCCGACATCTTCGGCTGGACCAACCCCGGCGACCCGAACCGGGCGGCCGCGCTCGCCCGCCGCGACGCCGTGCTCTCGCACACCGGCAATGGCGTGTACGGCGCGATGTGGGCGGCGGCGCTGATCGCCGCCGCGTTCACCGCGCCGGGGCCGCGCGCCGCGCTGGAGGCCGCGCTGGAACGCGTACCCGCGAGCAGCCGTCTCGCCCGTACGGTCCGTCACACCGCCGCCCTGCACGCGGCCGGGGTGGCCTGGGAGGACACGCTCGCCGAGATGGAGGAGGAGACCGGCGGCCTCGGCTGGATCCACACCGTCCCGAACGCCGCCGTCATCACGGCCGGACTGCTGTACGGCGACGGCGACTTCACCCGGACCGTCACGCTCACCGTGCGCGGCGGCCTGGACACCGACTCCAACGGCGCGACAGCGGGCTCGGTGGCCGGGGTGCTGTGCGGGGCGGCCGGGATCGGGCCGCAGTGGACCCGGCCGCTGGAGGACACGGTGCGCAGCGCGGTGTTCGGCTTCGACGGGGTACGGATCAGCGAACTGGCGGACCGTACGGCCCGGCTGGCGCTCGGCTGAATCACGCCTGTCCGCCGGCCCCGGTGCCCTCTACGGTCTGTTGCCTCGGCGCCTTCACCCGGTGTTGCACCGGAGTGCACCGAGTGGTCCACGGCGTGGCCCAGCATGCCCAGCAGCGCCCGCTCCCCCACTGCTTCTTCCGCTTCAGTCCTCGACGAAATCCGGAGAGCCCCATGCGCCCATTCGTTGGCGGAGTCCTGACTGCCCTCGCCGCTGGGGCCCTTGTGGCCCAGGGCGCCCTCGCGGCCGGAGCGGCGGAGCCCTCCGCGTCCGCGGCGGCGGACCGGCCGGCCGAGGCGAGGCACCTGCCCGCCGGGATAAAGAGCGGTGCCTGGAAGGCCGGACACGTGCAGGGCATGGCGGTGGACCGCCGCAAGGGGTTCATGTACTTCTCCTTCACCAACCTCCTCGTCAAGACCGATCTGCGCGGCGATCCGGTGGGCTCCGTGTCCGGGTTCACCGGGCACCTGGGCGACCTGGACTTCAACGAGAAGGACGGCCGGGTCTACGGCTCACTGGAGTACAAGGCGGCGAAGGCCTTCTACATCGCGGTCCTCGACGTGGACCGGATCGACCGCATGGGCATGGACGCGCACACCAGTGACGTCGTGTCGACGGTCCACCTCCAGGAGGTCGTGGACGACTACACGGCCGACATGGACGGCGACGGGAAGTTCGACGGCGACACCGCGAACACCCCCGACCACCGGTACGGGTGCAGCGGGATCGACGGAGTGGCCTTCGGGCCCGAGCTGGACCGGGGCGGCCGGGCCAAGGACGGCAAGGACGTCCTGACCGTCGCGTACGGCATCTACTCGAACGTCAAGCGGCAGGACAACGACCACCAGGTCCTGCTCCAGTACGACGTGGACAAGTGGCGCACGTACGAGCGCCCGCTGCCCGAGAGCGCCCCGCACACCAGTGGTCCTCCGCGCGTCGGCGGCAAGTACTTCGTGCGCACCGGCAACACCCGGTACGGCGTGCAGAACCTGGAGTACGACGAGCACACGGGCAACTGGCTGATGGCCGTCTACAAGGGCGCGAAGCCGCAGTTCCCGAACTACTCGCTCTTCGTCGCCGACGGTTCGAAGCGGCCGGCCTACGGGAGGATCACCGGCCAGCCGGAGCCCACGAACGGCTGGCACCTGCCGCTGCTCCGGCAGGGGCTGCACCACGAGTCCTCCGGCGTCTACGGCTGGGAGTCCAGTGGCCAGTACGGTCTGGTCTCGCTCGACGACGGCCGCTTCTACCTCACCGAGGCGGGCACGGTGGTGGAGGACGGGGTGACGAAGCAGACGGCCCGGGCGGTCCTGCACCGGTGGACGGGTCTGCCCCCGACCCCGTTCACGCCGATCGCCGATTAGGCTGCGGGGCGGGGCTGGGCGCGGGGCGGGGCTGGGCTGGGTCGGGCGCGGAGTCTAGAACAGTCGCCCCCCGGTCCCCGCCCCGCCCGCCTCGAACGCCAGCAGCCTCCGCTTGCGGTCCAGGCCGCCGCCGTAGCCGGTGAGGCTGCCCGCGGCGCCGACGACGCGGTGGCACGGGACGACGATGCCGACCGGGTTCCTGCCGTTGGCGAGGCCGACCGCGCGGGAGGCGGCCGGGTTGCCGAGGCGCTCGGCCAGTTCGCCGTACGTCCAGGTCTCGCCGTACGGGATCTGCTGGAGCCGGGCCCAGACGCCGCGCTGGAACGGCGTGCCGTCCAGGGTCAGCTCCAGGTCGAACTCCTTCAGTCCACCCGCGAAGTAGGCGTCGAGCTGCCGGACGGCTTCCCCGAGGATTCCCGGATTCCGGTCGCCGAAGGACTCCTCCGGCGGCCGGTGGCGCTGCTCGGTCATGTAGAGCCCCGACAGCCTGCCGTCGGTGGCGACCAGCGTCAGCGGGCCGTACGGGCTGTCGACAAGGCGGTGCTGCTTCATGGTCGTGCTCCTCATGCCGGGAGGTGGTTGACGGGATGGTCGTCGGTGGCCCACAGGTACTGGACGGCGTACGCCCGCCACGGCCGCCAGGCGGCCGCCCGCGCCGTGAACGCCGCCGGTGTGGACGGCAGGCCCAGCTTCCGCGCGGCCCGCCGGATCCCGAGGTCGGTGGGGAGGAACGCGTCGGGGTCTCCGAGCGCGCGCATCGCGATCATCTCGACCGTCCAGGGCCCGAAACCGGGCAGTGCCACGAGCTGGGCGCGGGCCTGCTCCCAGTCGCTGTCGATGCCGAGCTTCAGCGTGCCGTCGGCGAGCGAGGAGACCAGCGTCGTCAGGGTGGTGCGGCGGCTGCGCGGCAGGGCCAGCGACCCGGGGTCGAGTCCGGCGAGCGCGGCGGGGTCCGGGAAGAGGTGGGTGAGCCCACCGGCCGGATCGTCGACCGGGGTGCCGTGCGCGGTGACCAGGCGGGCCGCGTGGGTGCGGGCGGCGGCCGTCGAGACCTGCTGGCCGAGCACCGCGCGTACCGCGAACTCCGCCGCGTCGGTCGTACGCGGCACCCGGCGCCCGGGGGCCTTGTCGACGAGCGGGGCGAGCAGGGGGTCGGTGCGCAACTGGTCGTCGATGGCGACCGGGTCGGCGTCGAGGTCGAGCAGGCGGCGGCAGCGGCTGATGGCGATGGTCAGGTCACGCAGGTCGGTGAGCGAGAGCAGGCAGCCGATGTGGTCGGGGTGCGGGGTGAGGGTCACGATGCCGTGCCCGTACGGGAGGGCGAGCGTGCGCCGGTAGGCGCCGCCGCGCCACTCCTCGACACCGGGCACGGCGGTCGCGGCGAGGTGGCCGAAGAGGTTGGTGGGGTTGAGGGGGGCGCGGAACGGCAGCCGCAGGGAGAGCGCGCCGGGGGTCTGCGGCGCCTTCCTGCCCCGTGCCCGCAGCTCGCTCGGCGACAGCGCGAAGACCTCGCGGACGGTGTCGTTGAACGTGCGCACCGACGAGAATCCGGCGGCGAAGGCCGCGTCCGCCATGGGCAGCGGGGTCGTCTCGATGAGCAGGCGGGCGGTCTGGGCGCGTTGGGCACGGGCGAGGGCGAGCGGTCCGGCGCCCAGTTCGGCCAGCAGCTGCCGCTCGATCTGCCGGGTGCTGTAGCCGAGACGTGCGGCGAGTCCGGGCACGCCTTCGCGGTCGACGACGCCGTCGCCGATCAGGCGCACCGCGCGGGCGACGGCGTCGGCGCGGGCGTTCGACTCCGGGGAGCCGGGGCTGGTGTCGGGCCGGCAGCGCTTGCAGGCCCGGAATCCGGCCTGCTGGCAGGCGGCCGCGCTCGGGTAGAAGGCCATGTTCTCGGCCTTGGGCGGGACGACCGGGCAGCTGGGGCGGCAGTAGATCCGGGTGGTCAGGACCGCGGTGAAGAACCAGCCGTCGAAGCGCGAGTCCTTGGACCGCACGGCGCGTACGCAACGCTCGGTGTCGGTGTGCATGGCTCAAGCATCGGGCACGCCGCACGCGGCGGCTGGCGGGAATCCGACATCAGGGTGCGGCTGCCAGGGCCGTCTCGAAGGCCGCGTACGCCCTCTCGTCGAAGAGGACGAACCGCACCCCGGCGACCGGCTCGCCGGCCGCCTCCCGGACCGTGCGGACGGCGATCCGCGCCGCGTCGTCCATCGGCCACCGGAAGACACCGGTGGAGACGGCGGGGAACGCGATGCTCCTCGCACCCAACTCCCGTGCTGCGCGCAGTGATTCGCGGTAGCAGGAAGCGAGCAGCTGCGACTGGTCCCGGTCGGGCCGCCACACGGGACCGACCGTATGAATCACCCTCCCCCATAGCCTTAAGGGCATGGGAGGTGCCCCCACCGCACTCAACCGCCCCGCCGTCGTGGCGACGGCCCGTCCGGTCGGCAGTCCCTTCCCGTAGTGGGAGGCGCGCAGCCGGCGGCAGTCGGCCAGGATGTCCGGCCCGCCCCTGCGGTGGATGGCGCCGTCGACGCCACCGCCGCCCAGCAGGGAGGAGTTGGCGGCGTTGACGACGGCGTCGACGTGCTGCTCGGTGAGGTCGCCGCGCACCAGCGTGAGGGCTGTCATGGGCCGGCCCCCTCGGAACGCAGCCGCCGCCAGACCGCCTTCGCCGCGTTGTGCCCCGACATCCCGTGCACGCCCGGTCCCGGCGGTGTCGCGGACGAACAGATGAAGACCGCCGGATGCGGTGTCGCGTACGGGAAGAGGGACACCTTCGGCCGCAGCATCAGCTGAAGTCCCGTCGCCGCGCCGCACGCGATGTCCCCGCCCACGTAGTTGGCGTTGCGCTGCGCGAGCTGCGGCGGCCCGGCGACGGCGCGTGCGAGCACCCGGTCGCGGAAGCCGGGCGCGAAGCGCTCGATCTGGCGCTCGACGGCCCCCGTCAGGTCGCCGTCCCAGGCGTGCGGGACGTGCCCGTACGCCCAGAAGACGTGCTTGCCCTCCGGGGCGCGGGAAGGGTCGACCAGGCTCGGCTGAGCGGTGATCAGGAACGGCGTCTCAGGGGGTGTGCCGCTCGCGGCCTGCCGCAGCGCGGTGCCGATCTCCCGGCTGCTCGGACCGACTTGGACGGTGCCGGCCCGCCGGGCCTCCTCGGCCGTCCAGGGCACCGGCCCGTCCAGCGCGTAGTCGATCTTGAACACACTCGCGCCGTACCGGTACTTCTCATACGCCCGCCCCAGACCGGCGATGCGCGCCAGCGCGGTGGGCGAGGTGTCGAAGACGTACGCGCGCGCGGGCGGCAGGTCGTCCAGCCGCTTCACTTCGTATCCGGTGTGCACCACGCCGCCGAGATCGCGCAGGTACGCCGCGAGCGCGTCCGAGATCGACTGCGACCCGCCGCGCGGCATCGGCCAGCCGCCGGCGTGCGCGGCCAGCGCGAAGACCAGTCCCACCGCGCTCGTCGCGAGGCCGCCGAGCGGTGCGATGACATGCGCGACGAGCCCGGCGAAGAGCGCCCGCGCCTTGTCGTCCCGGAACCGGCGCATCAGCCAGGTGCTGGGCGGCAGTCCGTCGACGCCGAACCGGGCCAGGGTGACCGGATCGCGCGGCAGCGCGCTCAGCGGCAGCGACATGAAGTCCCGGGCCAGCGTGTCCCACTTCCCCCGGTAGGGCGCGACCAGCCGCCGGTACCTCCCGGCGTCGCGCGCGCCGAAGGAAGCGGCGGTCTCGGCGACCGACCGCGACAGCACCGCTGCGGTGCCGTCGTCCCACGGGTGGGCCATGGGCAGTTCGGGGTGCAGCCACTCCAGCCCGTACCGGTCCAGCGGCATGGCGTTGAAGGCCGGCGATCCCGCGCCGAGCGGGTGTACGGCGGAACAGGGGTCGTGCCGGAACCCGGGCAGCGTGAGCTCCTCGGTCCTGGCGCCTCCCCCCACGGTGTCCAGCGCCTCGAACAACTGCACCGAGAAGCCCCGGCGGGCGAGTTCGACAGCGGCGGTCAGTCCGTTGGGCCCCGCCCCTACGACGACGGCATCGAGCATCGACGGCACCTTCGGACTCCTTCGTCAGCCGATGGCCAGAAGCCTCGGGATGTTCGGCCTCAGGATGTTCGGCCTCAGGATATTCCCGGCCGTGGGGCGGGGGCGGCGGGAGGGGGACGGCCCCCGGCACCGCTCCCGCCGCCCCCGGCGGGAGCAGCCGCCCCACCGCTACGCCCCGCCCCTCAGGAGTCCGGCCACCCGCGCGACCGTGGCCGTGTCCCGCGCGGCCGTGAACGGCAGTGCGTTGCCCCCCGGCAGCCGGAACCGCTCCCCCGCCACCGTCATGTGCGATCCGCCGGCCTCCTCGACCAGCAGCAGCCCCGCCGCGTGGTCCCAGGCCAGCTCCCAGGAGAACGCCACCGCGTCCAGGTCCCCCCGCGCCACTGCCAGGTACTCCAGCCCGGCCGACCCGCAGGGCCGCGCGTCGACACCCTTGACGTTCAGCCCGAGCAGCGCCGTCTTCTGCTGCTCCGTCGTGAAGTCGGGGTGCGAGGTGGCGACCCGCAGCGTCGCGCCCGTTCCCGGCACCCCCGCCCGCAGCGCCTCACCGTTCAGCCGCGCCCCGCCGCCCCGCACCGCAACGGCCATCTCGTCGAGCACGGGCGCGTACGTCCACGAGGCGAGCACCTCGCCCCGGTGGGCGAGGGCGACCAGCGTGCAGAACCCCGCCTCCCCGCGCACGAACTGCCGGGTCCCGTCCACCGGGTCCACGATCCACACCGGCGCGTCGCCCCGCAGCGCGTCGTACACCGCCGGGTCCTCGTGGACCGCCTCCTCCCCCACGACCACGGAGCCGGGCAGGAGCCGGGTCAGGGACGCGGTGAGGTGCTCCTCGGCCTGCCGGTCGGCAATGGTGACCAGGTCGTGCGGCCCGGTCTTCTCGACGATCTCGTGCGCGGCGAGCTGCCGGTACCGCGGCAGGATCTCGGCGGCAGCCGCCTTGCGCAGGGCCTCTTCGACATCGGGCAACTTGTCATCGATCATCATGCTTCCAGCAAAGCACGCCCCGCCGACAACGCTGAACCACGCCGACAACCTGCGGTGACGTCACCGCCCGACCGCGTAACCCTGCATTCCCCTGGGGTTCGCCGCGGCGGACAGCACGCCCGTCTCCGGGTCCCGCGCGACCGCGCACAGCCGCCCCTCCGACCACGGCCCGCCGACCGTCACGTCATGGCCGCGACGCCGCAGCTCCTCGACGACGTCCGCGTCCATGCGCGACTCGACGGTCACACTGCCCGGCCGCATCCCGCGCGGGTGGAAGGAGCCGGGAAAGGAGTCGTTGTGCCAGTTGGGTGCGTCGACGGCCCCTTGCAGGTCGAGACCGCCCCGCACCGGGGACGCCCCGAGCGCGACCGCGAGGAAGAAGTGGAGCTGCCACTGGTCCTGCTGGTCACCGCCGGGTGTACCGAAGGCCATCACCGGCACCCCGTCCCGCAGCGCGAGGGAGGGCGTCAGCGTCGTACGCGGCCGCCGTCCGGGCGTGAGCGTGTTCGGCAGTCCCTCGTCCAGCCAGGCCATCTGGAGCCGCGTGCCGAGCGGGAAGCCCAATTCGGGGACGACCGGGTTGGACTGGAGCCAGCCGCCGCTCGGGGTGGCCGCGACCATGTTGCCCCAGCGGTCGACGACGTCCAGGTGGCAGGTGTCACCACGGGTGGCGCCGTCCTTGGCGACGGTCGGCTCACCGGCGCCCGCGGCGGCCCCGGCCGCCGCGCCCATGGCGTCGGAGCCCGGCACCCCGGCGGCGACGGCGAGCGCGTGCGCGCCGAGCACGGGTGTACGCCCGTCCGGGCTGCCGGGCCGCAGCTCCAGCGACGCCCTCTCCCCCACGAGGGCGCGGCGCCCGCTGTTGTACGAGGCCGAGAGCAGCGCGCCGACCGGCACCTCGGCGGCGTCGCCGTACCAGGCCTCCCGGTCGGCCATCGCCAGCTTGCACCCCTCGATGAGCAGGTGCACGTACGCGGCGGAGCCGTGGGCGGGCAGTTCGGGCGGCAGCAGCGCGAGTTGCTGGAGGAAGGCGGGCCCCTGGCTCCAGCCGCCGGGCTTGCACAGCGTCCAGCCGTTCCAGTCGTACGTGACGGGCGCCTCGTACGTCGCGGACCAGCCGGCCAGGTCGGCCGCGGTCAGCGTCCCCGTGTGCCGGGCGCCGCTGGTGTCCAGCGCGGGGCGGGCGGCCTGCCGTACCAGCGCCTCGGCTATGAACCCCTCGCGCCACACCGCGCGCGCGGCGTCGATCTGCGCCACACGGCCGGTGCCGCCCGCCGCCTCGGCCTCGGCGATCACGCGGCGCCAGGTGGCGGCGAGAGCGGGGTTGCGGAAGAGCTTGCCCGGAGCGGGCGCCCTGCCGCCCGGCAGGTACACCTCGGCGGACGAGGTCCACTCCTCCTCGAAGAGCGCGCGCACGGTCTCCACGGTCTCGCCGACCCGTTCGACGGGCGGGTGCCCGTCCTCGGCGTACCCGATGGCGTACCGCAGCACCTCGCCGAGCGACTTGGTGCCGTAGTCGCGCAGCAGGAGCATCCACGCGTCGAACGCCCCCGGCACGGCGGCGGCCAGCGGTCCGGTCCCGGGTACGAGACCGAGCCCCAGGGAGCGGTAGTGGGCGGCGCTCGCGCCCGCCGGCGCGGGCCCCTGCCCGCAGAGCACCCGCACCTGTGCGCCCGCCGGCGCGAGGACGACCGGCACTTCGCCCGCGGGTCCGTTGAGGTGCGGCTCGACGACGTGCAGGACGAAGCCGGCGGCGACGGCGGCGTCGTAGGCGTTGCCGCCGTCCTCCAGGACGGCCATCGCGGACTGCGAGGCGAGCCAGTGGGTGGAGGACACCATGCCGAAGGTGCCCTGGAGGGTGGGCCGGGTGGTGAACCGCATCTCTCACCTCGCTGTTCGGGCCGTCGGCCGGTCCCGCCGGGTCCCGTCGGCCCTCATGATCCGCCGGGTGCCGGTGATCCGGAAGGAATCCGGAAGGAGTCGGTCGCGTGAGCTTTTCCACACGGGGCCGCAGGTTCACGGCCGCCGGCCCGCGCCGCCGGCCGCTGCCGGGATCAGGCGGACACCGCCTCGGTGGACGGCCCGCTCGCGGCGGAGACCGCGTGCTTCTCCGCACGGCGCAGGAGCGCTGCCGCGAACAGCCCTCCGAGGAGCACCGCCGCCGCACCGGCCAGCTGGCCGGTCTCCACACCGGAGGCGAAGGCGTCGGTGATCCGTTGCCGTTCGTCCTCGGAGCCGGCGGCCCCCAGGGCGGCCGGGAGCGAGGCCGCCGAGATCGGTATGAGCGCGGCGAAACGGGAGTTGAGCACCGCGCCGAGGACGGCGACGCCGAGGCCGTTGCCGAACTCCGTGACGGTGCCCTCGATACCGGCGCCGATGCCCGCCTTCTCGCGCGGTATCGCGTTCAGGACCGCCACCGCCATGGCCGGGTTGGCGAGCGCGCAGCCCATGCCCATCAGGACCAGCCCGCCGAGCATCCCCCCGTATCCGAAGCCCCGTGCGCCCAGCACCGCGACGGCCGCCAGACCGGCCGCGAGCAGCCCCATGCCGAGGGCCACGGAACCGGGGATGCCCAGGGCCCGGCTCACGCGGGCGGCGACGCCGGTGAAGTTCAGCAGGACGACGGTCAGGGCGAACGGGGCCGTACGCAGCCCCGCCTCCAACGGCTCGTACCCCAGCACGAACTGCAGCTGCTGCGTGAGCAGATACAGGGCTCCGCCGCTGCCGAAGGTGATCAGCAGCGCTCCGGTGACGGCCCCGGTGAAGGTACGGTTCCGGAAGAACCCGAGGTCGAGCATGGGGTGCGGGGTGCGGTGTTCCCACCGTACGAAGGCGATCGCGGAGACGGCGGCGAGGACCGCGCCCACGAGGACCGGACGCGAGGTCCAGCCGTGTTCGGGCCCCGCGATGACGACGTAGACCACGGACGCCATGCCGATCGTGGACAGCAGCGCGCCCGGGAGGTCGGGCCGGGCGCTGCGCGGGGCGGAGCTCTCCGGCACCAGGACGGCGGCCGCCACCACGCCGAGCACGACGACCGGCAGGTTGACCAGGAAGAGCGCCCCCCACCAGAAGTGGGCGAGGACCACTCCGCCGACCAGTGGCCCGGCGGCGAAACCCAGCGCGTTGACGGCTGCCCAGATGCCGATGGCCCTGACGCGTTCCGGCTCGGGAAAGACCTGGAGCGCCACCGCGAGCGTGGTGGTCAGCAGCAGCGCCGCGCCCACGCCCATCCCGGCCCGGGCGGCGATCAACTGGCCGGTGGACTGGGCGATTCCGGCGGCCAGCGAGCCGAGACCGAACAGCACCAGTCCGGCCAGGAGCATCTTCTTGCGGCCGTAGCGGTCCGCCGCGCCCCCTGCGGTGAGCAGCAGGCCGGACTGGACGAGCGCATAGGAGTTGATGATCCACTGGACATCGGCGGCAGAGGCGCCCAGGTCCCGGGTGAGGGTCGGGACGGCGACGTTGAGGATGGTGTTGTCGAGGATCACCACGAGCTGCGACAGGCAGATCACACCCAGGATGAGCCAGCGTCTGGGGTGTCCCTGGGCTGTGTGGGGCGTCTGCTCGGTCATGGTTGTCATGGATCTCCCTCGAAGATTACTTAGGTGAGCCTAACCAATCCTGTCGGGCCGCCGTGCACCAGGCCCGGTCCCGCCTCCCCGTCGGCTCGGTGCGGCTCCGCCGTGACTCCGCCGTGACTCCGAGGAGTGAACGGCGACAGGAGTGGACGGTGGGGCGTTCCGCGGGCGCACGGCGTGGGCAGTCACCGGGGCGGGCCGGTCGGCGGACCGGCGCCGCCTCATCCGTACCGACCACCGCCTCCCGGGAGCGAGCAATGACAGCGGACCGTCACGGGCAGCGCATGAGCCACACCGGCGCCGACGCCCTCCTGAAGTACGAACAAGCCGTGGACGACCTGCTCTTCTTCCGGCCGCGCGTTCTCGACACGGCCACGTCGGTGCTCGCGGCCTCGCCCCGGTCCGTCATGGGGCACGTCTTCCTCGCCTATCTCGGGGTGCTGGGCACGGAGGAAAAGGACGCGGCCGCGGCACGGTCGGCCCTCGCCCGGTACCGGTCCGGCCTCGACGAGGACGAGCTGACACCCCGCGAACGGATGCACCTCGCCGCCGCGACCGCCTGGCTCGACGGTGACGTCCACGGCGCCGGCGCCCTGCTCGGCGGCCTCACGACCGATCACCCCCACGACGCGCTGGCGCTGTTCACCGGCCACCAGGCCGACTTCCTCACGGGCAACGCCCCGCGCCTGCGGGACCGTGTCGGCGGCGCGCTCGGCGCCTGGGACGAGGACGACCCGCACCGCGGTCCGCTGCTCGGCATGTACGCCTTCGGCCTGGAGGAGAGCGGACACTACGAGCGGGCGGAACAGGTCGGCCTGGCGGCCCTCGCCCGCCACCCGCACGATGTCTGGGGCATCCACGGCGTGGTGCACACGTACGAGATGCGCGGCCGCTTCAAGGACGGGGTCCGCTTCCTCGACGCCCGCAGCGAGGACTGGGCGCACGGCACGCTCCTCACCGTGCACAACTGGTGGCACTACGCCCTGTTCGCCCTGGAATCCGGCGACACCGCCCGCGTGCTCGACATCTACGACGCCTCCCTGCACCACGAGGGCTCCTCGGCCGTGGCGATGGAACTGCTGGACGCCTCCGCCCTGCTGTGGCGGCTCTACCTCGCGCAAAACGACCAGAGCGCACGGTGGAACCGGCTGGCCGACGCCTGGGAGAGCCGCGGCGTCGGGGCCCACTACGCGTTCAACGACGCCCATGCCGTCATGGCCTACGTGGGCGCCGGCCGCGTCACGGAAGCCGAGCGCCTGGTGCGGGACCGGCAGAGGTGGGCGGCCGGGGCGGATCCCCGTGTCTCCAACCGGGACATGACCGCGGAGACCGGCCTCCCGGTCTGCCGGGCGCTGATCGCCTACGGGAAAGGCGAGTACGGCAAGGCCGTGGACCTCCTGCTCCCGGTGCGCGACCGGCTCAACGCGTTCGGCGGCAGCCACGCCCAGCGGGACGCCGTCCAGCGCACCCTCGTCGAGGCGTCCTTGCGCGCCCGGCGAACGGGCCTCGCGCGTACGCTGCTGAGCGAGCGCATCCAGCTGCGCCCGGTCTGTCCGTACAACTGGTCGGCCCAGGCCCGCCTGGAGGAGACCCTCGGCGATCCCGTACGCGCCGCGGCCTCCAGGGAGCGCGCCGCCGCCCAGGCGTCGGCCCAGGTGTCGGCCTGATCCCGGTTCGGTGCGTACGCGCGGCGCGTGACGTTCCCCTGGGGGCAGGAGAACGTCACGCGCACGGGTGCGGACGGCGACACCCTCGTCGTAGGAGACCGTGCCGTTCGTGCCGGGATAGGCCGCGGCGGTGGTTCCCGGTCCCTGGGCCGCGTCGGCGGGAAGGTGGCCGGGAGGCGGCCGGAGGGGTCGCTGCCGCCGAAGAGGGCGGCCGCCAGGGCGGTCCAGGGCCGCACTGCCCGCCACCCCCTCGAAGTGGTCCTGCATGCGGGGCAGCACCGGGGCGAGCAGCACCGCGCCGAGGACGGGCAGGCAGCTGCCGGCCATCAGCAGGACGGCGGGCAGCCTGCCGCGCACGGCCGGAGAGGCACCGTGGTCACGGGCGGCAGGGCAGCGGGAGCGGGCGTGGCGGCACTCCAGGGCGCGAGGCGGGAAGGTGGCGCCGCACGGCGGACGGGTCCGGTGGCGAGGAGGCGTCGGCGTACGGGCGCGTGATGTGCCACGACTATGCGTTCCGGGCACCGGGCTGCCCACCCCTGACGCGATCCAAGTTTGCGATGCCGTTGATCCAGGGCGTGGATACCTCCGTGCATCCGGGGCCGGAACACCGGTCGCACGCGGGGCGGGCCCGTCAGGGTGCGCGCCTCACCCCGGTACGTTCCTCACCCCGGTACGCGCCTCACGCCCGGTACGCGCCTCACATCCGGTCGGTGTCCGCCAGTCGCCTGCCGACCCGCGCGGCCGTCTCGCGCAGCCAGATGTGGGCCGCGTCGTGCGTGTGCACCGGATGCCACCACAGCGCCTCGCGCAGGGGAACGGCTTCGTACGGCGGCTCCAGTACGCGGACGGCGGCGAGCGGCGCGAGGAGCCGGGCGAGACGCGCCTGGGCCAGGGCGATGCGCCGGGTGCCCGCCACCAGCAGCGGCAGCAGCTGGAAGCTGTCGACGGAGACCTCCACGCGCGGTTCGATGCCGAGCATGCCGAGCTGGCGTACGGCCGGGGCGTCGTAGGTCCGCTGGTAGGTGACCCACGGCAGCCGGGCCAGGTCCTGCCGGGTGAGCCGGTCGTCGATGCTCGGGTGGTCGTCCGCGACGAGGAAGACCCAGCGGTCCTCGTAGAGGTCGGTGGCGGGGAAGTCGCTGATGACACCGTGCGGCATGAGCAGGCCGTCGGTGGCGCTCAGCAGGGTGGCGGTGTCGTCGACCACGGTGGGCGGTGTCTGGGTGAAGCGCAGCCGGATGCCGGGGGCCTCCTCGTGCACGACGCGGGCCAGCTCGGTGCCGAAGACGGCGACGGCGTAGTCGGACGCCACGAGTTTGAACTCACGGCTCTCGTGGGCCGGGTCGAAGTCGGCCTGGCTGGCGAAGAGGCGTTCCAGTACGTCGTAGGCGGTGGAGGTGCGGTCGAGGAGGACCTGCCCCAGAGCGGTGAGCTCGTAGTGACCGCCGACCCGGGCGAGCAGATCGTCGTCGAAGTGGCGGCGCAGCCGGGCCAGGGCGGCGCTCATCGCGGGCTGGCTGAGCCCGACGCGCTGCCCGGCGCGGGTGACGTTGCGTTCCTCCAGGAGTGCGCGCAGGGCGACGACGAGGTTGAGGTCGAGGCGGGACAGGTTCACGGGGCTTCCCCTTGGCGGTACGGCACCGGACAGGGAGGAATAAACGCGGTGGATGCCAGCCATCCACACAATCTATTTCCCTGATCGGAGGTGGTGGGTCCAGATTAGTCACACCGCAATCAGGAGGACATGTTCGTGAAACCCGAATCCGCGTCCGCGCTCTTCGCCGGCCCCTTCGCTCTGGGCACCCTCTCGGCCCCGGACGGGCCGGCCTTCCCCGCCCTCGTCACCCCCGACGCCCAGGTGCTCGACCTGGAGGCCGCCTTCGACGAGGAGGGGTTGACGGTCCGAGACCTGCTGGACCGCTGGGAGACGGCCCTGCCGCGGCTGCGGACGCTGGCCGGCGGGAGCGGCCTCGAACGCAGGCCGCTGGCGGACTTCCGGGTGCACGCGCCCGTCGAGCCGCGGCAGGTGTTCCAGTCGGGGGCGAACTACCGGCAGCACGTGATCGACCTGCACGTCGCGCACCGGGACCCCGCCGACGGCCGCTCCGAGGAGGAACGGCGCGCCGAGGCGGCGGAGATCATGGACCGGCGGGCGGCCGAGGACCTGCCGTACGTGTTCATCGGCCTGCCGAGCGCGATCACCGGCCCGTACGACGACGTCGTACTGCCCGCCGACGCCGGGAAGCCGGACTGGGAGCTGGAGTTGACGGCCGTGATCGGCCGGCCCGCGTACCGGGTGTCCGTCGAGGAGGCTCTGCGGTACGTCGCCGGGTACACCATCGCCAACGACCTCACCGACCGCGCCACCGTCTTCCGTCGGGACATGCCCCAGATCGGCACCGACTGGCTGCGTTCCAAGAACGCGCCCGGCTTCACCCCGCTCGGCCCCTGGATCGTGCCCGCCGAGTCGGTGGCCGACCCCGACGACCTGCGGCTGACGCTGAAGCTGAACGGCGAGACCATGCAGGACGAGTCCACCAAGGACATGATCTTCGACGTGGCGCGCATGGTGGCGTACGCCTCCCGGACCGCCCGCCTGCTCCCCGGCGACCTGGTGCTGACCGGCTCCCCGGCCGGCAACGGCATGCACTGGGGCCGGCTGCTGCGGGGCGGCGACGTCATGGACGGCTCGATCACCGGACTCGGTGCCCAGCGCACCCGCTGTGTGGCGGAGGCGTCGTGACACCCGACCGGCACGACCCCGAGGGCGCGATCGCGCGGGCCGCCGAGGCGTACTCCAACTGGGGCCGCTGGGGCGAGGACGACGTGCTCGGCACCCTCAACTTCCTCGACGGGGCCAAGCGCCGCGAGGGCGCCGCGCTCGTCCGGCGGGGCGTCAGCTTCTCCCTCTCCCAGCGCTTCGACATCAACGGCCCCCAGAAGGGCTGGCGGCGGCGGACCAACCCCGTCCACACCATGCTCGACACCGGCACCGACGCCGCCCTCGGCAACCAGGGGCTCCCGCACGGCATCGGCGGCGCCGACGACGTGATCACCATGCCGCTGCAGTGCTCCACCCAGTGGGACGGCCTCGGGCACATCTTCGACCACGGCAAGGCGTGGAACGGCCGCCCGGCCGAGCAGGTCGTCACCTCCGACGGCGACCTGGTCACCGGCATCGAGCACATGGCCCCGCACGTCGCCGGACGCGGTGTCCTGCTCGACGTCGGCCGCGCGATCGGCGTCGACGGCCAACTGCCCGACGGTTTCGCGATCACCGAGGAGCACCTGACCGCCACCGCCGAGGCCCAGGGCGTGAGCGTCGGGCGCGGCGACCTCGTCGTCGTACGCACCGGACAGCTCACCCGGGTCCGCCGCCGGGGGTCCCCCCACGCCGAAGGCGGTGGGGAAGGCTGGGGCGACTACGCCGGCGGTCCCGCGCCCGGCCTGTCCTTCACCACCGCCGGCTGGCTGCACGGCACGGAGATCGCCGCGATCGCCACCGACACCTGGGGCTTCGAGGTGCGGCCCAACGAGTTCGAGCGCGCCTTCCAGCCGCTGCACCAGGTCGCCATCCCCCACCTCGGGCTGCTCATCGGCGAGATGTGGGACCCGGACGCGCTCGCCGAGGACTGCGCGGCCGACGGCGAGTACGCGTTCTGGCTCACCGCCGCCCCGCTGCCCATCACCGGGGCCGTCGGCTCCCCCGTCAACCCGATCGCCGTCAAGTAGCCCGAGGAACAAGGGAGTTCCCCATGACCACACCCCGTACGGTCCTCGTCATCGGCGGTGGCGCCGCCGGCAACGCCGTGGCGGTCCTGCTGCGCCGCGCCGGTCTCGCGGTGGATCTGATCGAGGCCAAGGACGACTGGAACGTCACCGCCGGCTCCGGCATCACCCTCCAGGGCAACGCCCTGCGCGTCCTGCGCGAACTGGGCGTCTGGGAGCAGGTGAAGGAGTCCGGCTTCGGTTTCGGTTCGGTCGGCATCACCGCCTCCGACGGCACCGCCCTGCACGTCCAGCGCGACCTGCGCACCGGCGGCGACGACCTGCCCGCCACGGTCGGCATGCAGCGTCCCCGGCTGCAGCAGATCCTGACCGACGCCGTCCGGGCGAGCGGAGCCCGCGTACGCCTGGGCACCCGCGCACAGGCGCTGGAGCAGGACGCCGACGGCGTGTCCGTCCGCCTCAGCGACGGCACCGAGGGCCGCTACGACCTGGTGATCGCCGCCGACGGCCTGGGCTCCGCCACCCGCGCGGCGATCGGCATCACGGTCAGGCCCGAGCCGACCGGCATGGCCATCTGGCGCGTCGCCGCCCCGCGCCCGGCCGGCGTGGTGCGCACCGACCTCGCGTACGGCGGCCCGGCCTACATCGCCGGGTACTGCCCCACCAGCGACACCACCCTGTACGCGTACGTCGTCGAGGCAAGCCGCGACCGCGCCTCGGTACCCGCCGACTCCTACGCCGACGAGATGCGGCGCCTGGCCTCCGCGTACGGCGGGTTCTGGCCGGAGATCACCGCACACATCACCGACCCGGCGAAGGTCAACTACACCTGGTTCGACCGGATGCTGGTGGAGGGCTCCTGGCACCGCGGCCGGGTGGTCCTCGCCGGCGACGCCGCCCACTGCTGCCCGCCCACCCTCGCCCAGGGCGCCGCCCTGTCGCTGGAGGACGCCTGGGTGCTGGCCCGGATGCTGTCCGGCGCCGAGCAGTGGGACGACGCGCTGTTCCAGGCGTACTACGAGCGGCGGATCGCACGCGTCCGTCCGGTCGTGGAGGCGTCCGTGCGGATCGGGCAGTGGCAGCTCGACGGCGTCCGCGACGCCGACGTGCCCGGCCTGATGGCCCGCACCATGACGATGCTCCGGGAACTGCCGTGACGGCCCGCCCGACGCCGACCGTCGACGTCCACGCGCACGTCCTGCTGCCCGAGGTCGAGGCGCTGGTGGCGGACCTGCCGGGGCTCGCCGCGGCGAAGGCGCTGGACGCCCGCCGCAACGGCCCCGCCGCCCTCGCCGTCAGCGGCCCCATGGTGCGCGAACGCATCCCGCGGCTGACCGACACCGCCGTACGCCTGGCCGCGATGGACGCCCGGGGCGTGGACGTCCAGCTGGTCAGCCCCTCCCCCTCGCACTACCACTACTGGGCCGACGAGGAGACGGCCGAGAAGGTGTACCGGACCGCCAACGAGGCGACGGCCGCACACTGTTCGGCCGCTCCCGGCCGGTTGCGCGGGCTGGGACTCGTACCCCTCCAGCATCCGGACCACGTGGTGCGCGCACTCGACCACGCCCTGGCGCAGGGGCTGTCCGGAGTGGAGATCTCCAGCCACGCGCCGGGGCGGGAACTCTCCGACCCGGCCTACGCGCCTTTCTGGGCGCGGGCCGAGGAGACGGGCGCGGTCGTCTTCCTGCATCCGTTCGGGTGCACGCTCGACGAGCGCCTCGACCGGTGGTACCTGTCCAACACCGTCGGCCAGCCCACCGAGAACGCCGTCGCCCTGTCCCACCTCATCTTCTCCGGCGTGCTGGACCGCCACCCCGGCCTGAAGCTGATCGCGGCGCACGGGGGCGGCTACCTGCCCACCCACATCGGCCGCTCCGACCACGCGTGGTCGGCCCGCTCCGACGCGGGCGCCGGCTGCGCGCACCTGCCGAGCAGCTACCTCAAGCGCCTGTACTTCGACTCGCTCGTCCACGACCCCCACGTGCTGCGCGAGTTGATCCGCGTCGCCGGCCCGGACCGGGTGCTGCTCGGCTCGGACTTCCCCTTCGACATGGGCACCGAGGACCCCGTGGCCGCCCTGCGCGCCGCGCGTCTTCCCGGGCCCGACTTCGACGCCGTACGCGGCGGCAACGCCTGCGCCCTGCTCAACCTCACCCTCGCCTGAGGAGGAACCCGTCTTGAACGCACGTCTGCTCACCCATCTGCGGCACGTCGACCTCGCCGTGCCCGACTACGACAAGCAGCTCGACTTCTACGCGGGCGTCTGGGGCCTGACCAAGGCCGCCGAGGACTCCGGCATCGCCTTCCTGGCCGCCGAGGGCTCCCCGGAGCAGTACGTCGTACGGCTGCGCAAGGCCGAGGAGAAGCGCCTCGACCTCGTCTCCTACGGCGCCGCGAACCCCGCGGACGTCGACACCCTCGCCGAACGCCTGCTCGTCGGCGGCGTCCAGCTGATCTCGCGGCCGGGCACCGTCGGCACCCCCGGCGGCGGCTACGGCTTCCGCTTCTTCGACGTCGACGGCCGCACCATCGAGGTCTCCGCCGACGTCGAGGTTCGGCAGCACCGCAAGATCGAGGAGAAGGAGGCCATCCCGGTCAAGCTCTCCCACGTCGTGCTCAACTCGCCCGACCTGAACCGCACCCGTGAGTGGTACGAGCGCCACCTCGGCTTCGCGCTCAGCGACACGCTGTCCTCGCCCCACATGGGCGAGGTCATGCACTTCATGCGGATCAGCAACCAGCACCACTCCATGGCCATCGCCCAGGGCCCGCACACCGCCCTGCACCACGTCTCCTTCGAGATGCGCGGCATCGACGAGTACATGCGCGGCTCCGGCCGCGTGCTGCGCGCCGGTTTCCGCAAGATCTGGGGGCCGGGCCGGCACATGGCGGGCGACAACACCTTCACCTACTTCCTCGACCCGCACGGCAACACCGTCGAGTACACGACGGAGCTGGAGGAGCTCGACGAGGACACCTGGCACCCGCACGTCTACGACTTCTCCCAGCCCGAGGTCACCGACCAGTGGGGCACCGCCAACCCCATGAACGAGCTGATCGCGAAGGAATCCTTCAACGACGTCGACCGCGGCGTGTTCGTCGCCCCGCCGGTCTGACCGACGCTCTCCTCCCGAACCCCGGGGGCGCGGCACTCCTGTCAATGCCCTGACTGCCCGCCGCGCCCCCGGTCCCGGCCCCGGTCCCGGCCCCGGCCCCGGCCCCGGCCATGAGCCCGCTCGCCCGCCTCACGGCTCCGTACCGGCTCCGTACCGGTTCCGCGTCAACGACGGTCGAGGGACTGCCCCGCCCGCCTCGTCGGACACCTGCGCGAGGTGCACACCGGCATCAGCGAGGTGGACGGGGCAGCGGCCGCGGCGGGTGCGCGGCGCGTGGTCGTCAGCCACCTGGCTCCGGCCGACCCGTCGCAGTTCCCGGAGAGCGAGTGGGCCGCGGCCGCCCGCGCGGCCGCCCGGACAGCGGGCTACCGCGGGCGCGTCACCGTGGGCCACGACCTCATGCGCATCCCCCTCCACTGACCTCCCCTCCTCTCTCCCCCCAACAGGAGCCGCACCATGCGTTTCGCCGCTTACGAGCACCGGCACCGCCACCGGGTGGCCGTCGTGGAAGAGGACGGCACCCTCTTCCCCCTGCCCGGCGTCACCTCGCTCACCGCCCTGCTCACGGAAGCCGACGGCCTGCCGGGACTGCTCGCCGCCGGAGCGGCGGCGCTCGACGTGCCGCCCGGCCCCCACGTCTCGCAGGTACGGCTGCTTCCTCCCCTCCAGCCCTCCTCCGTACGGGACTTCGTCACCTTCGAGGAGCACGTCGAGGGCGTACGGCGGTCCGTGGAGGGCGCCGGCGGCGTCCCCGAGCAGTGGTACGCGGCCCCGACCTTCTACTTCACCAACCCGCACGCCGTCTTCGGCCCGCACGACGACATCCCCGTGCCGCCCGGCTCCACCGCCCTGGACTTCGAGCTGGAGGTCGGTGCGGTGATCGGCCGCGAGGGCCGCGACCTCACCCCCGGGCAGGCCCGCGACCACATCGTCGGCTACACCGTCTTCAACGACTGGTCCGCGCGCGACCTGCAGTCGGCGGAGATGAAGGTGGGCCTGGGCCCCTGCAAGGGCAAGGACACCGCCACCACGCTCGGCCCGTACCTCGTCACCGCCGACGCACTGGAGCCGTACCGGGACGCCGACGGCTTCCTGCGCCTCGCCCTGACCGCCGAGGTCAACGGCGAGACGGTCGGCAAGGACCTGCTGTCCAACATGAGCTGGACCTTCGAGGAGATGACCGCCTACGCCTCCCGCGGCACCCGCGTCGTGCCGGGCGACGTCCTCGGCTCCGGCACCTGCGGCAACGGCGGCTGCCTCGCCGAACTGTGGGGCCTGCGCGGCGAGCGGACGCCGCCGTCGCTGAAGCCGGGCGACACCGTCACCCTGACCGTCGAGGGCATCGGCACCGTCTCCAGCACCGTCGTCCCGGGTGCCGAGCCCGTGTCCCTGCCGGCCGGCCGGCGCCGCGGCCGGGAGCGGCCGTGACCGCCCCTCAGTCCTGGGGGCACCTCCCGGCCGAGGGCCGGGGGAGGCTGCTCGGCAAGGTCGTCGTCGTCACCGGCGCGGCCCGCGGCCAGGGCGCCGCAGAGGCCGAGGCGCTCGCCCGGGAGGGCGCCCGCGTCATCGCCACCGACGTCGCCCCCGGGAGCGGCTGCCGGCGCCTGGACGTCACCGACGAGAAGGACTGGTCCGAACTCGCCGCCGAACTGAAGGAGGCGTACGGGCAGGTGCACGGCCTGGTCAACAACGCGGGCATCACCTGGCGCGCCCGCGTGGGTGACGTACGCCCCGAGGACATGGCCCGGGTCCACGCGGTGAACGTCACCGGCCCCCTCCTCGGCATCCAGCACCTGGCCCCGCTCATGCCACCCGGCTCATCCGTCGTGAACATCGGCTCCTCGGCGGCCCTCACCGCCCACTACCCGGTCGCCTACACGACCAGCAAGTGGGCGCTGCGGGGCCTGTCGAAGACCGCCGCCCTGGAGCTCGGCCCGCGCGGCATCCGCGTCAACACCGTCCATCCCGGTTACATCGAGACCGAGATGACCGCCTCCGCCGCTCCGGCGTTTCGCGAGGCCGACGTCCGCGAGACCCCGCTGGGCCGCACCGGAACCGTCGCCGAGGTCGCCCCGCTGGTCGTCTTCCTGCTGTCGGACGAGGCGTCGTTCATCAGCGGTGCCGAGATCCCCGTGGACGGCGGGCTGACCGCGCACGGCGGCGTGAAGTCCGTCTCCGACGCCCTGCGACCGGAGGCGGGCGGATGAAGCGGCTGAAGCGGCTCGACGGCAAGGTCACCCCGGTCTCCGGCACCGCCCGCGGCCGGGGCCGGGCCGCCGCCCTGCCCGGCGCGGCACAGTGAAAGGAACACGCCCACCATGGACAAAGTGATCGGCAGCGCCGCCGAGGCGGTCGCCGACATCCCCGACGGCGCCTCACTGGCCGTCGGCGGCTTCGGCCTCAGCGGCGTACCCGAAGTCCTCATCCGCGCCCTGTACGAACAGGGCGCGGGCGGCCTGGAGGTCGTCTCCAACAACTGCGGCGTGGACGGCCGGGGCCTGGGCGTCCTGCTGGCCTCGGGCCGCATCGCCCGGGTGACCGGCTCGTACGTCGGCGAGAACAAGGAGTTCGCCCGCCAGTACCTGTCGGGCGAACTGGAGGTGGAACTCGTTCCGCAGGGCACGCTCGCCGAACGGCTGCGGGCCGGCGGTGCGGGCATCCCCGCCTTCTACACACCCGCGGGCGTCGGTACCCAGGTCGCCGCCGGCGGCCTGCCCTGGCGCTACGCGGCCGACGGTACGGTCGCCGTCGCCTCGCCGCCCAAGGAGTCCCGCGACTTCACGGGCCGCCCGCACGTCCTGGAACACGGCATCACCGCCGACTACGCCCTCGTGAGGGCCTGGCGCGGCGACCGCCACGGCAACCTCCGCTTCCGCCGCGCCGCCGCCAACTTCAACCCCCTCGCCGCCATGGCCGGGCGCGTCACCGTCGCCGAGGTGGAGGATCTGGTCGAACCGGGCGAGCTGAGTCCGGAAGAGGTCCACCTGCCCGGGATCTACGTGCAGAGGGTCGTGGAGCTCAGCCCCGGGCAGGCCGCCGACAAGCAGATCGAGCGCCTTTCGATTTCCGCGTCTTCGACACGAGGGACGGTACGCAGCTGATGGCCTGGACCCGCGGGCAGATGGCCGCCCGAGCCGCCGCCGAACTCACCGACGGCTCCTACGTCAACCTCGGCATCGGCCTGCCCACCCTGATCCCCGGCCACCTCCCTCCCGGGGTGCACGTCGTCCTGCACTCGGAGAACGGCATCCTCGGCACCGGCCCCTACCCCGCCGAGGACGAGGTCGACCCGGACCTGATCAACGCCGGCAAGGAGACCGTCACCGTCCTGCCGGGCGCCGCCTTCTTCGACTCGGCCCTGTCCTTCGGCATGATCCGCGGCGGCCACATCGACACCGCCGTCCTCGGTGCCATGCAGGTCTCCGCCCACGGCGACCTCGCCAACTGGATGATCCCCGGGAAGACGGTCAAGGGCATGGGCGGTGCGATGGACCTCGTGCACGGGGCCCGCCGCGTCGTCGTCCTGATGGAGCACACCGCCAAGGACGGGAGTCCGAAGATCCTGAAGGAGTGCACCCTGCCGCTCACCGGCAAGGCGTGCGTCCACCGGATCATCACCGACCTCGGTGTTCTCGACATCACCGACGACGGCCTCGCTCTCGTCGAGACCGCCCCCGGCGTCACCGCCGAGGACATCACCGCCCGCACCGATGCTCCCCTGTGCCTGGGCAGTTCCACCGCCGCCTGCTGACCGGGAGGGGCTCGCCGCCCGGAGGAACCATTGACAGGGAGGCGCGTCGGCCCGCGTACCACAGCAGGGGAATACAGGGGCGGAAACAGCGCCACGACGGCTTGATCCGCCGCCCAGGGACTGTTTTCGGACAACGAGCCGTCTCTCACGGGGTCACAGACAACCCATGCCACCCTCCCTCGACTCTCCCAGGCCGGAGACAGCTCCACGATCAGAGCAGGCACTCGGAAAACGAGGAATTATGACCAGATTCCCCCAAGCCCGTCCCTGGCGTTCGGCGATCGCCGGCGCCGCGGCGATCACCGTGACCGCCGGCCTCGTCGCCGCCGCGCCCGACGCCGAAACGGAGCAGCCCGCGCCGAAGCTCAGCCTGATCGCCGCCTCGGGGGCGGTGACGCTCACCTCGTGGAAGGAGAGCCCCGGCGTCTATCTGGACCTCGGTACGTACGTCACCGCCGAGAACGGCCCCCTCGAACTCAAGGTGACCCGCAAGTCCTACAAGGACCCGGTCGTGGCCAAGCAGATCATCCGCGGGGGAACGCAGACCCGGACCAGGACCCTTCCCCAGGGCCTGGTGAAGGACTTCGCGGGACTGCCGGACTTCGCGCAGGTCAAGATCGTCGACGCGGCCGGCAGGACCGTGATGAACAAGTCCGAGGCCTTCTGCCCGAACAACGCCTCCGGCCGGATACGCCCCGACGCCCCGGCCAGGTCGAAGTACCCCGAGAGCTGTCCCGAGAACCCGTTCACGCTCGGCTCGGTGTGGGGTGTCGAGAACGGCTGGGCGTCCAACACGTACGCGGGCTACTACTCCGACCCGGTCGTCCTGCCCGCCGGGAAGTACACCGCCAAGGTGTCCGTGAAGAAGCGCTACCGCGAGCTGTTCGGCATGGAGAACAAGGCGCAGACGGTCAAGCTGACCGTACGTGAGCTCAGTTACGAGGACGACATGGGCGCGTCGGCCGCCATGGCGCACGGGTCGCACTCGGCCGGGCACTCCGGTCACGGCGCGATGCGCGCGCCGGCGCCGGCCGCCGCGACGAGCGGGGCGGGACCGTCGTACAACGTGGGTCACGGGCCCCACACCCCCGCGCCGCCGGCCCTCCCCTGGGCAGTCAGGAAGGAAGCCCTCGGGGCGGCTCGGGTGGGTGACAGGGCGGGGCAGACGGACGGTTCCCGGAGGGCTCCGGCGGTGAAGCCCGCCGCGAAGCGGCCGACCGGCACACCGAACGTGCCGAACGTGCCCAAGCCCGACCTCCGTTCGCTGCCGGCCTACGGCATCACCACCGACAAGGGAGAGGGCAGCACGGCGGGCAAGGACTACCTGGCCTTCAGCGCCAACGTCTGGAACGCGGGTCCCGCACAGCTCGTGGTCGACGGTTTCCGCGCTCCGGGCAAGGAGGTGATGGACGCCTACCAGTACTTCTACGACGCCGACGGGAAGCAGGTCGGCTACACGCCGACCGGCACCATGGAGTGGGACCCGCGCAAGGGTCACGAACACTGGCACTTCACCGACTTCGCCAGCTACCGGCTGCTCAAGGCCGACCGGAGGGAGACGGTCCGCAGCGGCAAGGAGGCCTTCTGCCTGGCCAACACCGACGCGGTCGACTACACGGTGAAGAACGCCAACTGGCACCCGGGCAACACCGACCTGTCCACCGCGTGCGGCCAGGAGAGTTCCATCTCCGTCCGGGAAGTGCTCGACGTCGGCTCCGGCGACACGTACACCCAGGACCTTCCCGGCCAGTCGTTCGACATCACCGGTCTGCCGAACGGCACCTACTACATCCAGGTGCTGGCCAACCCCGAGAAGCGGCTCAAGGAGACCAGCCTCAGCAACAACAGCGCTCTGCGCAAGGTCGTCCTGGGCGGCCGGGCGGGCGCCCGTACGGTGACCGTGCCCGCTCATGACCTGGTCGACGCCAACTGACCCGGTCCTGACGGAACACACGCTGGCGATGCCGGCTCCCGGGTTCCGTGCCCGGGGGCCGGGTCGTGGGCGGGTCAGCCGGCGCGGCCGTCGGCGCCCGCGACGCCCCTCGGGGTCACCAGCCCCGACTCGTAGACGAAGACGACCAGTTGGGCACGGTCGCGGGCGCCCAGTTTGACCATGGCGCGGCTGACATGGGTCTTGGCCGTGAAGGGGCTGATCACCATGTGGGCGGCGATCTCCTCGTTCGTCAGGCCGTGCGCGACCAGCGCCGCGACCTCGCGCTCGCGCCGGGTGAGCGTCTCGAGGCCGGGGGCCGTGCGGCGGTCCGGCGGCCGGGCGACGAACTCGGTGATGAGGCGGCGCGTCACGGACGGCGAGAGCAGCGCGTCACCGTGGGCCGCGATGCGGACGGCCCGGAGCAGGTCGGCCGGTTCGGTGTCCTTGAGGAGGAACCCCGCGGCCCCCGCGCGCAGCGCGTCGAAGACGTACTCGTCCAGGCCGTAGTTGGTGAGGATGACGACGTGCACCCCGGCCAGCGCCGGATCGGCGGCGATGTGGCGGGTGGTCTCGATGCCGGTCATCACCGGCATCTGCACGTCGACGAGCGCGACGTCCGGGACGTAGCGGCGGGCGAGTTCGAGGCCCTGGCGGCCGTCGGCGGCCTCGGCGACGACCTCGATGTCGTCCTCGGCGGCCAGCAGGGCGCAGAACCCCGCCCGCATCAGTGCCTGGTCGTCGACGATCAGTACGCGCAGCGGGCCGCTCACCGCGCCTCCAGGGGGAGTTCGGCGCGTACGCGGAAGCCGCCGCCGGGGCGCGGTGCCGCGTGCAGGGTGCCGCCGAGGGCGGTGACGCGCTCGCGCATCCCGGTCAGACCGGTGCCGGGGACCGGCGGCTGCCCGCCCGGCGCGGCCGGGGCGGCCGGGCCCTCGTCCTCGACGTGGACGGAGAGGTGGTCCCGGGCGTAGCCGAGCAGCACGGTCGTCTTCGCGCGGCCCGCGTGCCGGGCGACATTGGTGAGCGCCTCCTGGACGATGCGGTACGCCGCCCGGTCGACGGCGTCCGGCAGCGCGCGTTCGGGTCCGGTGACGGTTACCGACGCCGCGATTCCGGCCGTACGGGCCCGCTCCACCAGTTCGCCGAGGTGGGCGAGGACGCTGCCCGGCGGTACGGCGTCGTCCGTACGCAGCACCTCCAGCGTCGCCCGCAGCTCGCGCATCGCCTCACCGCTCGCCTCCTGGATGGCGAGCAGCGCCTCCGGCACGTCCTCGCCGCGCTTGCGCGCCAGGTGCACGGCGACTCCCGCCTGGAGCTTGACGATCGAGATGGAGTGGGTGAGCGAGTCGTGCAGCTCGCGCGCGATCCGCAGCCGCTCCTCCCCCGCCCTGCGCAGCGCGGCCTCCTCCTTGGTGCGTTCCGCCTCGGCCGCGCGCTGTTCGGTCTGGTGCAGGTACGCCTGCCAGTTCTTGTCGATGAGCCCCGTCACGCCGGCGCTGAGGAACCAGCCGTGCAGCAGCAGCGACCGCTCGACCGCGTCCCCCGACGGGCTCGCGACGAAGAAGCCCACGAGGAAGACGACGCTCACCCCGATCGCCACCGCCCGGTGCCCGACCCGGGTCACGGCGTGCACCCCGGCGATCACCGGGAAGGCCGCCGAGGCCCCCGGGCTCGCGTGTACGGCGTAACCGAGCATGCAGGCCGCGGTGAAGACCAGCACCGGCACCGGGGCCCTGCGGTGCACGGCGAGTGCCAGCGACCCGGCGGTGATCAGGACCACGTCGACCATGCCGGGTCCCGGCCCCGGCGTGGTGAAGCCCGCGAGGAGGACCGCGCCGCCGATGACGGCCGCAAGTCCCGTGTCGATGAGCCCGGTTCTCCAGGCGTGCCCGTCCCGCTGATCCCCCTGCATGAACCGCACCCTAGACGCAGCTCCCGCCCGGCGCCTCCTCCCCGCAGACGGCTTTCCCCCTACTTCCGGGGAAGTAGGGCGGCCTCGGCGCCACCTGCCGGGCGCAGTCGGCGGTGCCTCCCGCCGTACGACGACGGGCAGCCTGCCCGCGGGCGAGCATCGTCCCCATGACCGGACCTTTCCGCTTCACCTCGCCCGCGACGCCCGGCTCCGCGACCGGAGTCGCCGCCGACGTCTACGCCCAGCTGACCACCGACTTCGGTGTCCCGGGGGCGTCCACCTTCGCCGTACTGTCGCCCTCCACCCCGCTGCTGACCGGATTCTGGGCGCTGATGCGCGAGTCCCTGCTGGTGACGGGGCAGGCGTCCCGTACGGACAAGGAGCTGGTGGCCGCCGGGGTGTCACTCGCCAACAGCTGCCACTTCTGCGTCAACGCGCACACCATGCTGCTGTACGCGGGCGGCGACCACGCCCTCGCCCGGACGGTCGGGCGCGGCGAGACACCGGCCGACCCCGCGCACGCCCGGCTGCTCCAGTGGGGAAAGGCGGCCGGCGCGGACGCCGGGCCGCCGCCGTTCCCGCCGGAGCAGGCCGCCGAGTACATCGGCACGGCCCTCACTTTCCACTTCATCAACCGGATCGCGTCGGCGCTGCTCGCCGACACCTCCCTGGCGGACGACGAGCACAAGCTCCGCTTCCTCGACACCGCGGCGGGCCGCCACCTGGTCGCCACCATCCGGCGCGAGCTGCGCCCCGGCGACAGTCTGCCCCTGCTGGAGCCGTCCGGCCCCGAACCCGCCTGGGCGGCGCCCGGGTCTCCGATCGCGGTGGCGTACGGTGCGCTGCGCGAGGCGGCGCTGACGGGCGCGGGCCTGCTGTCCGAGGACGACCGGGCGTACGTACGCAAGACGGTGTCCGAGTGGGACGGCGTCGCGCCCGTGCCGCCGTCCGGTGACTGGCTGCCCGAACGGGACGACCGCCCCGGCGCCCGGCTCGCGCTGCTGGCCGCCCTCGCCCCGAACCACATCACCGGGGAGGACGTCACCGCGTGGCGGACCCCGGCCCACACCGACCACTGCCTGGTGCACCTGGTCGCGTACGGCGCGATCACCGCCGTCGAGCGCGTCGAGGAGACCCTGTGAACCCCTCCGCCCCGGTGAACACCGTCGCCGAAGCGTGGGACGGGCCGGTCGGCGCGCACTGGGCCGAGCACCAGGACCGCTACGACGCCATGGTGTCCGGCTTCAACGACGCGCTCTTCGCCGCCGCCGCGATCGGCGAACGCGACCGCGTCCTGGACATCGGCTGCGGCAGTGGCTGGACCACCCGTCACGCCGCGCGCATCGCCTCGCGCGGCAGCGTCGTGGGCGTGGACCTCTCACGGCCGCTGATCGAGCGGGCGCGCGTCTCGACGCAGAACGCGCGGATCGTGTACGAACAGGGGGACGCGCAGACGCATCCGTTCACGCCGGGTGGCTACGACGTGGCGATCAGCCGGGGCGGAGTCATGTTCTTCGCGGACCATGCGGAGGCCTTCGGCCACATCGGCCGTGCCCTGCGCCCCGGCGGGCGGCTCGCCTTCGTCTGCCCGCAGCCGGGCGGACCGGACGGTGAGGAGGCCAGGACGCTGGGCCTGATCGGCTCGCTCACGGGCGAACCGGACCAGCGCACCGCCCAGGTGATGCGCGCGATGGGCTCACTGTCCGACCCCGCCCGCCTGCACGAAATCCTGGGCGGGGCGGGCTTCGAGGAGGTGACCGTGGCCCCGGCCGACGGGCCGACGGTCTGGGGCCGGGACGCGGCCGACGCCGTGGGCTTCCTGCTGTCCCGCACGGGTGCGGGGGGCTCGGTGCCCGCGTCCACCCGCGCCGCGATGGAGGACGCTCTGCGCCCGTACGAGACGGGGCGGGGAGTGGTGATGCGGGCCGGGGTCTGGGTGGTCGGCGCGGTACGCCCGTAGCGGAGGCGGCGGGGCCGGTTCCTGCCGGGCCTGTGGCGGTGGCGCCGCACGGCGGATATTGAGGTGCGACGCGGTCCGCCGCTCCGTAGGGTCGACGCTCGTGGAACCGCTCAGTGAGAAACAGATCCGCTCGTCCTTCGTGAACTGCACCAAGGGCGAGGCGACCCGCCTCAAGCTGCCGCTCGGCTTCGCCGAGCTGCCCTGGGAGGACCTGGACTTCCTGGGGTGGGTGGATCCAGGGGCTCCGCTGCGGGCCCACCTCGTACTGCCCCGCGCGAACGGTCCGCTGGGAATCTCCCTGCGCGTCCCCGCCGTGGGCCGCACCAGTGCGGTGAAGTCCAGTCTCTGCCAGATGTGCCTGACGGGACACGCCTCCTCCGGGGTCTCCTTGCTCGCCGCCCCCTTGGCGGGCACGCGGGGCCGCGAGGGCAACACGGCCGGCGTCTACGTCTGCTCCGACCTCGCCTGCTCGTTGTATCTGCGCGGCAAGCGGCAGCCGAAGCTGCGTTCCGGACGCTACGAGGAGTCCCTCACCCTGGACGAGCGCATCGCCCGTATGACGCGCAATCTGGACGCCTTCGCGGCCAAGGTCACTGCGGGCTGAGACCTGCTCCGCCCCGCGGAAGGGGCCCTTCCCCGGGGCGGAGTGCGTGCCGCCGACGGCCAGGACACCGCCGGTGACTCAGGAGTCGAGCGCGGGGATGATCTCGGCGCCGTACGCGTCGATCGTCGCTTCCTTCGCGTCGTGCATGGCGTAGACCGCGAACTGGTCGACGCCGAGGGCGCGCAGCGCCCTGAGCTTCTCGATGTGCGCCTCGGCCGGCCCCAGCAGGCAGAAGCGGTCGACGATCTCGTCGGGCACGAAGGCGGTGTCCGGGTTCCCGGCCCGTCCGTGGTGGCTGTAGTCGTACCCCTGGCGCTGTGTGATGTACGCCGTGAGGGCCTCCGGCACCAGGCCGGAGTCCTCGCCGTACCGGGCCACCAGATCCGCGACGTGGTTGCCCACCATGCCGCCGAACCACCGGCACTGCTCCCGCGCGTGGGCGAGGTCCTCGCCGACGTACGCGGGGGCGGCGACGCAGACGGTGACGGACTCCGGGTCGCGTCCCGCGTCCGACGCGGCGGTGCGCACCGCCTCGACCATCCACTCGGTCAGGAACGGGTCCGCCAGCTGGAGGATGAACCCGTCCGCCTTCTGCCCGGCCAGCTCCAGCGCCCTGGGCCCGTACGCCGCCATCCACACCGGCAGCCGGCCGTCCTTCACCCACGGCAGCCTGATCCGCTGCCCGCCGATGTCCGCCTCCCGCCCCTCCGCGAGGTCGCGGATGACGCCGATCGCCTCCCCGAGCCGGGCCAGGGTGTTGGGCTTGCGGCCCGCCACCCGCATCGCGGAGTCGCCGCGGCCGATGCCGCACACGGTTCTGTTGCCGTACATCTCGTTGAGGGTGGCGAAGGTGGAAGCGGTGACCTCCCAGGTGCGGGTGGAGGGGTTGGTCACCATCGGCCCGACGATCAGGCGCTCGGTGTGTTCGAGGACGCGGCTGTAGATGACGAAGGGTTCCTGCCACAGCACGGCGGAGTCGAAGGTCCAGCCGTAGCGGAAGCCGTTGCGCTCAGCGCGCCGCATCAGGCCGACGACCGCCGACGCGGGCGGGTCGGTCTGCAGGACGAGTCCGAAGTCCATGACGTGGACCTCCCGGTTCGCTCGGATCAGTTCAGGTTCTGACAGGTGGATCGGGGCGTGCGGATGCCGTGTCCTGCCCGGCCGGTGAACGCGCGCCCGCCGGTGACGACGCCGTTCCCGGCGGTGCCATGACCAGTCCGCCGTCGGGGGCGGAGCGTTGCACGGCGCGCAGGATCCGTCCGTCGCCGCCGCGGAAGGCGCCGGGTACGCCGCGAACGGCCGGGAACTTGTGCGAACGCATCCTCTGCGTGACGTGCTCCGGGAAATCTTTCCACATCGAGCCGTGCCGAACCTTGTGCGACGACGCGTCGGGGCGAGTCGCGGGGGGACAGTCCTGGACTGCTTCCCGGGTCCTGGGAAGAGGTCCTCCAGCGCTGCCCACCGCTGCTCACCGGTGAGCAGCGGTGCCACCATGCGCTCGTGTTTCCCGGGCCGGACCTCGAAGGGACAGCCGGCGCCGCGGAGAGCCCCTGGGCATCGAGGAGTGCCAGGCGGCGCGTCGCCAGCGCACACGTGAAGGGGCCCTGGTGCCGTACGGCACCAGGGCCCCGGGGGATCAACACCATCTGCCGGCTACTGCTGTGCCGGGCTCTTGTTTCCGCGTCTCCGCCGGGGGGACGGACGGGGATGCGGGGATCGCTGATGCGTGACCGGGGACCACCTTCCCTTCCGGGTCCTTCGGTACCCGGGCGGACTCCTCCTCGCCCGGGCGATCCTGATGGCGTCTGCCTCCTTCTTCCTCGCGGTCGATCTGTCGTACTGCTTGTCGTACTGCTGGAACCGCGGAACTGCTCGCGGCCCCTCCGGGCCGCCGGCCCGGCAGCCAACCCGAGGACCCTGGCGCATCCGGCCCTGAGGTTCCACTGCCGCGCCTCGCTCGCGGTCTTGACCACGGGCGCGGTCTTGACCACGGGCAAAACCCTACCCCACCAAACGGCAATGTCTACTACCGCCACGTCAGATTTCCTTCAGCCGGAGAATCCGGGATTCTGTCGCGCCGGTGTGGAAACCCGTGTGGAACCTGTTTGGGCGGGCAGGCTCTCCCTTCTGCACAACAGCACAACCGATCCGGGTGAGGTGTACGTGCATGAACGGCACAAAGACCACCGACACGGTTGCCTCACATCGGGCGACGGGCGACAGCACAGCCGACATCCGCCGGGCTCGCGAGATCACCCGCGCCTTCACCGACAGCCTCGGCCCGGCGCCGGGCCCGGACGTGGCGGACACCCTCGTCCTCGTGGTGTCCGAACTCGTCACCAACGCCCTGCGCCACGGCGGCGGCCGCTACACCCTCGAACTGTCCGCCGGCCCCGACACGGTGAGCGTCGCGGTCAGCGACCCCCGTCCCGCACCCCCGCGCGAGCGCACCCCCGACCTGAACGGCGGCAGCGGGGGCTTCGGCTGGCACATGGTCCGCCGCCTCGCCCAGGGCGTGACCGTCACGCCCGGCCCTGGTTCCGGCAAGACCATCACCGCCCTCCTCACCCGGAACCCTGACCACTCGGCGCGGTAGCGGGGCGTCGCGGAGCGGCAACGGGCTCTGTTGCGGCATGACAACGGGATGCATTCGCCACCGGCGCCGGGGCACAAGGGGCGCGTACGACAACTCGATGGCACGGAAGCAGAGATGAGTGTGACGGCATGTCCTTCTCCCACCACCCGCAGACGCCGAACGACCACGCGCAGACCCCTGACACGGGCGTGAAGCGGGGCAACGGACTGGCGATCACCGCGCTCGTTCTCGGCGTCGCGGCGGTCCTCCTCTTCTGGACCGTCTTCGGCGGCATCGTACTGGGCCTGCTGGCGGTGGTCTTCGGCATTCTCGGCGCACGCAAGGCACGTGGAGGCCGCGCCTCGCACGGCAGGATGTCGGTCATCGGCACGGTGCTCGGTGCGCTGGGACTGATCGCATCCGTCGTGATCATCGCGGTCGGCGCGTCGATCATCAATTCCGACGAGTTCGAGGACTTCGACGACTGCGTCCAGCACGCCACGACGCAGAGCGAACGTGAGGCGTGCGAGAAGGACTTCGACCGGGACATGGACAACTGATCCCGCCGGCGTCCGCGCGACCGTCCCGCGACGGGCGGGACGGAACCGGAGTGCCGGGCCCGAACCGACTCAAGCACCACCGCTCAGTGATCACGGGACACGGCAAACCCGCGGTCCGACACGGACCGGCCGAGCTGGCGGACAGGGCGGCCGGGCAGGATGATGAAGCGGCGGGTCCACTTCTCATGTCCCGGTCTTCCCGGCGGCCCGGGGACCCGCGTGTCATCGGATCCGTTCCGGCGGCGCCGTGAAGCTCGCACGTACGGCCGGGGCGACAATGCGGGGCTATTTTGTAGGGATACTTTCGCCAGATCGGGCAGGTGCCCCGTGACAGAGCCGCAGATGCGTGCCGCGAGAGCTTCAGCCTCCTGAGCGGGACGGCGAGGTGTACGAGTGTTCATGGGAGTGACGGCTGCATGGAGCGCGCGGGACCATCAGACGACCCCCTTCACGACCTCGCCGTCCAGGTGGCTCAGGCCGCCGAGGCAGTGGTGTCGACGTGGGAGCAGGCCGCTCACACCATGTCTCCACGGCTTTCGGCCCTCCAGCTGGAAGCGCTGTTGATCATTCGTCGGTCCCCGGGCATCAACCTCACCGGTCTGGCCGAGGACGTCGGCGCGGCCCCTTCGGCTGTCAGCAGGTTGTGCGACCGGCTGGAAGCGGCCGGCCTGGCACGTCGCGAACGCGCTGCGCTCAGCCGGCGCGAGGTGGTCCTGGCGCTCACGCCGCAGGGGCAGGGACTGGTCGACTCTCTGTTCGCCCGTCGTCATGCGCTGTTCGGTGACGTCCTGAGGCGTATGCCGGCCGCCGACCGCCCGGCCCTGCTGACCGCCTTGGCGGCCTTCTCGAAGGCATGGCAGGCCGGCGGCGGGTGAGAGGGGGAGGAGGCCGGTTCGCTCGCTCGTCAGGGGTGGCCGTCAGGCGGCGGCGGGCCTTCCGCGCCAGTCCAGGCACACCACGGCGGCATCGTGGGGCAAGTCGTGACTGCCGTGATACTGGATCAGCCCGTCGACGACAGCTCGCGCTGCTTCGTGAGCCGATGAGGTGCGGGTAGCGGCAATGGTCTCGCGCAGGGCGATCTCACCGAAGATCCTGCCGTCCGCCGACAGAGCGCCGTGCACACCGCTGCTGGCGATGATCAAACGGTCTCCGGGCTCGATCTGCAGCACCTGCTCGCGGTACTCCGTTTCCTCGAACATGCCGAGCGGCAGCTGGGCGTCGAGCTCGAACCGCTCGACGATGCCGTGCCGCAGACGGAACAGCTGTGGCGAGCCGGCGTCGACCGCCTGGATCCGGCCGGTGGCCAGGTCGAAGCGCAGCAGGAGCGTCGCCGAGTACTGGGCCCCGGCGTATTCTCCGTAGACGGCCTGGTCGGCGAGGCGTGCCTGGTCGGACAGGGTGATGCCGCTGCGGCGGGCGTTGCGCAGTGCGCTGACGGTGAGGTTCGTCAGCAGGGCCGCTTGGACGCCGTCTCCGCTGCCGTCGGACACGGTGATGGTCAAGTGATCGTCGGTGGTGCTCCAGTCGAAGTTGTCGCCGCCGATGGCGTAGGCCGGCTCCAGGTGGGCTCCGAGTGTGCACTCTTCGCGGGCGAAACCGCGGCCGGGCAGGAGCTGCCACTGCATTTCGGCCGCCAGGGTGAGGCGCTGGCGGCGGCGGGCCTGGAGGTAGAGGTCGGTGTCCCTCTCCGCGGCCAGCAGTTCGTGGCCGACCGCCGTGGCGAAGGCGCTCAGTTCCAGCACGCGCGGCGCTCCCGCGGTCAGCTCCGGAAGGTGCACCGACAGCACGCCCAGGCGGTCTCCCCGTACGGTGACGGGAAGGTGCACCGTCACCGTGCCGGGCTCTGCCACGGCCTCCAGGACGGGGACCTGCGCCGAGAAGGCGCGGCCGACCGGGTGCTCGCCGCGGGCGGGTACCGCCTCGCCCGTATGCGGGAGGCGGGTGACCGGCTGGAGCACGGTCAGGCCGTAGTCCGCCAGCAGCAGCGTCACGGAGCGAGCGTGCAAGTAGTGGGCGAGCAGCGAGCGCGCCGTGGACAGCAGGCCGGTGGGCGGCGCCGCCCTCAACGCGCTCTCCGCGGCTCCGAGCCAGTGTCCGGGCTGGTCGCTCATGGGCTCTTCCTCATCGTCCGCATCGGGCCGCACCGTAGCTGTTTCCATCCTGCCCCCCCCAGAAGCCGCGGAGACCCGGTCGGCGGAGCCCGTCAGGCGGTGTCCGCCGAGTGCTCCTGGCCGTCAGCCGCTTCGGCGAGGCCGACGCGGGCCGCGGCTGCCGCGCGGAAGGCTTCAAGCCCTCCTGCGAGGGCCGCAAGCTCGCCCGGAGCTATTTCCCGCAATACCGCTTCAATTTCCCGTACTCGAAACGCGCGGAATTCGGCGAGGAGATCGCGTCCGCGTCGGCTCATTCTCACCTCGACCTCGCGGCGGCTGGTGGCGCTCGGAAGCCGTTCGACGAGGCCGGCGGCCTCCAGGCGGTCGCACAACCGGCTGACGGACGACGGTCGCGATCCCAGCGCCTCCCCCAGGGCCCGGAGGTTGACCCCGTCCTGTCCTTCGAGGACGGTCAGCGCGCGAAGCTGTGAGGGGGATATCGGGCCGGAGGGGGCGGCTTCCTGGCCCCGGCTCCACAGGAGCTGCAGCAATTCCAATGTCGCGCATGTGTCATGAGCCACTTGCTCGTGATGCGTGAAGTGCCGGGTGTGGAGCATGGGGTCATATTCTCATCTTCGTGTGTGATGTGTTCGTGACGCCTTTGTGCGGGGCGGGAATCCGCGCTGGCGGAAAGCATCTCGTGCCCCCGTCGGAGGGGACGGCTTCGGCGGTGCCCCGCGCGCCGCCTACGGCGCGCCCCTGCTGCTGCGGACAGCCAGGACCAGGGTGTCGTCGGGGTGGAGGACGACCGTGTGCATGTCGGCGGCGATCGAGCCGGGGATGTCTGCCAGCGGCCCGGACGCGTGATGGCGGGACGCCTCGACGAGACGGATCTCGCCCTCGCAGGGGTCCCGACGGCTCTCGGTGAGTCCGTCGGTGTAGAGGATGAGGAGATCGTCCGGGCCGACCCGGGTACGCAGGACTCTTTCGCTTCCGGGAAAGGGAAACCCGATGCCCCGGCCGCGGACTTCGAGGTACTGCGCGGTGCCGTCGGCCCGGACCAGGAGCGCGGGAGGGTGACTGCCGTTGGCCAGCTGGAGTTCTCCGGTGGCCGGGTCCAGCCGGGCCAGGAGCACGGTCGCCATCAGATCGGGGTCCAGCGGCACGAGGATTTCGTGCGTGCGGGCCAGGATCGACTGCAGCGGATGGCCTTCGAGGGCCAGCGTGCGTACGGCGTGGGTCACGTTGAGGGCGCTGCGCGTGCTGCGTACCCCGTGCCCCAGGGCGTCGACGACGGTGATGTGGAGCGTGCCGTCGGGGAGGGCGAACCAGTCGTAGAGGTCTCCGCCGGCGGGGGCGTTGGGGTCGGCCGGTGCGTAATGGACCGCGAGCTCCAGGCCGTCGACGGCCAGCGGCGGCGGGCGCAGGGCGTCTTCGAGTTCCTGAAGGATCCGGCCGTGCGTCCTGCGCAGTTGTTCGTCGCGTTCTTCGAGCTGTACGTAGAGGGCGAGGACGCCGGCGTTGGTCTCGGCGAGCTCGTGCTTGAGGCGGCGGTGTTCGGCGATGAGACCGTCGGTCTGGGCGAAGGCCGCGCGGAGTTCTTCCTCGACGGCCCGGATCTGGGTCCACGGCGCCCTGTCCGGGCCCGACGCGCATCGGCCGCCGCTGTCGGCCGGGAGCCTGCCGGAGCCGGGGCGGTGGGCCTGCGTGGCGGGAACGGGAAGGGGGATCCGCCACGTGACGGCGCCGGGGGAGGGTTCGGTGGCGGGCAGCGGCAGGTCCGTGGCGGCAAGCAGGCCGGAGGCTCCCGGGGACCGCAGGGTGACCGCCAGGACGGGCGACTCGGTCTGCGTACCTCCTTCTTGGGCGCTGTCCAGGACGACGGGCCGGCCGGCCCGGAACTCGCTGTCGGCCAGGTCGGCCACGGACAGCACGAGGCGGGCTCTGACTTCGACGGGCAGCCGGTACTCGTGTGCCAGGCGGCGCACGGCCCGGCGCAGCGGCGGCAGGGTGCGGAAAACACTGTCGGTCATCGCTGCCTCTGCTCGGGCCTGACGGCCAGCACGGTGGCGTCGTCGCGGCTGGACCGGTGGCCATGAGCGACTGCCGCGGCGAGCAGGGGCGGAGGCAGACGCAGCATGAAAGGGGAGGGGGCATGCGCCCACGGGGCGTTGATGCCGTCGCTGTGGAGCACGGCGGTGGTGCCGTGAGCGAGGGGAATGCTGTGCGTCTTGGCGGCGGGCATCTTCCAGCCGACGATGCCGGGTTGTCCGGTCAGCCGGTGGTCGACGCCGCGAGGGGAGAAGGCCAGGACGCGCACGTTGCCGATCCCGCAGTACTGGGCGTGTTCGGCGTGCAGGCGCAGGAGGCCGACAGCGGCGCCACGGGTGTGGCGCAGGGCTCGGTGCAGCGAGTCGAGGATCTGGGGCAGCGGCCGGTCCCCGGCGGCGTGGAAAGCACGCAGGGCCGTCTGCGCGGCCTCGGCGGCCCGGGGCCCGTGCCCGAGCCCGTCCACGACGATCGCCGTCCGGATGCCGGCGTGCTGGACGATGGCACCCGCGTCTCCGCACTCCTCCTCTCCCTCGGCGGGCAGGCAGAGGAACCCGGCGTCCTGCCACACCGGCTCGGGCTGGCCGGGGAGGGCGAGGCGGGCACACGCCAGGGTGCCGACGCCGACCTGGGTGCGGATGGTGAAGTCCGTCGCTGTCCGGCTGACGGCTCCGAGACCCGCGCCCAGGGTGCCGGTCGTGGTGTAGCCGTCGGCAAGGCAGCGGTGCAGCTCCGGCATGCCGGGGCCGCGGTCCGCCGCGAGGATCTCCAGGCCGGCGCCCAGCGGCAGCGGCTGGATGTAGAGCGCGCCGTCCTTGGCGTGCTTGTCGAGATTGCTGGCCAGCTCGGAGGCGACGACCGCGGCCCGGTCGGGCGCCGCTCCGGGAAGCCGGCACTGCTGGGCGATCGAGCGGGCGGTCGCCGCGGCCAGGTGGACGGCGCTGTAGTGATCGATGCGTACGAAGGCGGTGGGCGGCACGGCGGGAGGGGTCACCGGTTCACCCACCGGGTGGCGATCACAGTCGTTCCGGCGCCCGGCGCGGTGCGTACCTCGAAGTCGTCCATGAGACGACGGGCACCGCCCAGGCCGTGGCCGAGCCCTGTGCCGGTGGTGAAGCCGTCGACGAGCGCGGCGTCGGTGTCGGGAATGCCCGGGCCGTCGTCCCGGAACGTCAGCCGCAGGCCCTTCTCACCGTGGCGGCGCGGGTACTCAATGGTGAGGGACCCTCCCCCGCCATGGATGTAGGCGTTGCGTGCCAGCTCACTGGCCGCGGTCACCACCCGCGTCTGATCGACGATGCCGAAGCCGACGGCCAGGGTGGCCGCGCGCACCGCGTGGCGGACCTTCAGCAGGTCCTCCTCCGTGGCCAGCACCACTCGCGCGGCGGCGTCCTCGGCGCCTCCGGACGCTGGGAGGTTCTCCTGTGCGGCAGCCGTATCCGTACTAGCGAGTTGTGTCACGGGGGGCCCCTTCCGGGGGCTGCGGACTTTGATGCCAGCCCAGGGCTGCCATGCCCTGCTCTGCGTTCAGGGCGGTTCGCACACCAATGAGTTCGATGCCGAGTTCGACCAGTGTGATCGCCACGGCGGGGCGCATACCGGCCACGATCACGCGGGCCCCCAGCAGCCTGGCCACCGTGGTCAGCTCCATCAACGTGCGTGCCACGAACGAGTCGATGAGCTCCAGGCGGGAGATGTCGATGAGGACTCCGCGCACTCCCTCGGCCGAGATCCGCTCGGTGAGTTCGTCGGTGAACACCAGAGCGGCCTTGTCGTCCAGCTCGTTGAGCAACCCGGTGACCAGCACGTCCCCCAGGCGCAGAAGGGGAACACCGCTCGGACGGCCGGTCACCGAGAAGCCGGTGCGTCGGACGGGACCAGAGAGCCGGCGGTGAGTTTGATCGCCTCGGACAGAGCGTCCGCGAGGGTGGCCCGGGTCATGATCGTGGACAGGTCGATGCCCAGCTGGGCGATGGTCTGCGCGATCGGCGGCCGGATACCGCTGATGATGCAGTCCGCCCCCATCAGCCGTACCGCGTTGACGGTCTGCATCAGATGATGCGCCACAGCGGTGTCCACGGTCGGCACACCGGTGATGTCGATGATCGCGACCGTGGCCTCCTGGTCCTGGATGGCCTGCAGCAGGTTCTCCATCACCACCTGCGTGCGCGCGGTGTCGAGCGTGCCGATCAGCGGCACTCCCAGCACCTGCCGCCAGAGCCGGACCACGGGAGTGGAAAGCTCCAGCAACTGCCTGCTCTGCCGGCGGATGATCTCCTCCCGCCCCTCGACATAGGTGTCGAAGGACAGGGCGCCCGCCGCGTCCAGAAGCCGGTTGATCAGCAGGGCCGCGGAGAACAGGTCTCCGCTGTCCTGTGTGCTCTTCTGCACCGCCTCCAGCAGTGCCTCCTTGAGCGCGAGTACGGCCAGTGACGTGGCGGTCGGGGATTCGCCGCCCCTCGCCCTGCGCAAGGACAGCTCGGTGACCGCACGGTTGAGCCCGGCATGCGCGTTCACGATCCGGTCGACCGGCAGAGCGCTGCCAAGACCGTCGACCAGGGCAGCGACCAGGGCGTCCGCCTCCTCGCGCAGCTCACTCTCCCGGATGCCCGTACCCGGGGCGGCCTGCTGCACCTGCAGCTGCACCCACCGGTCGGCTATCGTCTCGGCGCACCCCTGCACCGCGCCGACGACGCGCTTTCGGGCCGCCACCTCATCGCTGCTACTCACCAGAGCTCCTTCGCGTCTTCGTCAGCCCAGCCAGTCTCACTGCCTTCGAGCATGCCGCCAACAGAACTGTTGCCGTGCGGCAAATATAAGCACGTCGCGCGTGAGGAAGGGAAGCGGGAAGCGCTCCGGCCGGAGCGGCACACCCGGCCCGGCCACCAGCGGCTCCACCGATGAACACCGGCACGGCCCTGCCCAGCGGCCCCCCTTGCACAGACCCGCCTCGCCACCCACACAAGAAGGCGAATACGTGCAGATCCGCGGAACCGGGGTACCCGAGGTGTCAGTCAAGGCTGCTGATCAGCCGTCACACCACACGGACGAGGGAGAACCGCCCGTGACAAGGGGGCAATACCGATGAGTACGACCAAGGCGATCGCCGTCGTGACGCCGATGTGTGCGGGTGCGGCCGGCCTCACGGCGCGCGGGGGCGAGGGCGGCGGCACGGAGAAGCCCGCCGGGAACACGACCTGATACGAGATCAGCCGGCGCCGCCTCGCGCCGCGCATGCCCCTCCAGCACCTCGAGCGCTGCGGAAGAAGACGCCTTCAGCGCGGCGCGGGACACCGGGGGCGGCGCCCCGGCCCGGACTGCCGACCGGGCGGCCGACGGTTCGGGAGGCCCCACGCGGGCAAACCCTTGCCGTATGGCAACATTACCGACGCGGCAACAGTGTGTGGTTCCCTGCGCCCGGGGCACCTCGCAGCCTCGTGCGGCGCTCCCGCGGGGCGACGCACGGGCGATGCCGCCGCACGCCTGCGCGCGCACCGCGTTCCGCCGCCCAACAAAACGGTTACGTATCGATGAAATGGCTCCAACCGTGACAAACCCTCTTGCTGTGGGACGCGCTCTACGCACTGCCGCACCTCATGACCTCCTCCGCGCCGTGCGCTCCGCGTTGACCGAGCACTACGAAGCCATCGAGGTCGATCTGCTCATGGCCGACTACAGCCTCACCGTCCTGCAGCCGGTGACCACCCTGCCTCACACCGCGAAACCGCTGCCCGTCCACTCCACCCCGGAAGGCCACGCTTTCGGCAGCCAGGAGCCGTACGGGCGGTACGCGGCCCAGGACGGGGCCGTGGATCTGCACCTTCCGGTGACGGTCCGCGGGGACAGGCTCGGGATCCTGACCGTGCGCCTCCCCCCTCACCGATGCACCTTCGACACCTTCGAAGAACTCACCGAGCTGGCTGAAGTCCTCGGGCACGAGATCGTCGTCGCCGAGCGCGACACCGACCTCTACCTCCAGGCCCGCCGCGCCAGCAGACTCACCCTGGCCGCCGAGATGCAGTGGCAGCTGCTGCCCGCCCGGGCCTGCTCCCGCCAGGAGTACGCCATCGGGGCCCAGCTGGAGCCGGCGTACGCCATCCACGGCGACAACTTCGACTGGGCCGCCACCGCCGAGACCCTCACCCTCACCGTCACCAACGGGATGAGCGAGGGCATCGAGGCGTCCCTCCTCACCAACCTCGCCGTCAACGCGCTGCGCAACGCCCGCCGCGCCGGCATCGGCATCGCCGACCAGGCCGCGCTCGCCGACCAGGCCATCTACGCGCAGTACCACGGGGCGGCGCACGTCTCGACCCTGCTGCTGTCCTTCGAACTGGCCACCGGACGCGGGCGCGTAGTGGATGCCGGCTCCCCACAGCTGTGGCGTCAGCGGGGCAAGGCCGTGGAGCACATCGAATTCGAGGCGCAGCTTCCCCTGGGCATGTTCGACGAGACCGCCTACGCGGCCCAGGAGTTTCAGGCCCTCCCCGGCGACCGCCTGGTCTTTGTGAGCGACGGTGTCTACGCGGCCGTGTCCGAGGCCGGTGAGCTGTACGGCGAGCGGGCGCTGGAACGCGCCATCCAGGCCGCCGGCGCCCTGCCCGCCGCCGCGGTGCCGCGGGCCGTCCTGCAGGAACTGGCGTCGTACCGTGACGACGATGCCGATGACGCGCTGGTTCTGTGCCTGGACTGGTTCGGTCGCACCACGACGGGTTAGGCAGGGAGCCTTCCGACGCCGGCCGGGGCACTGGCGGCCCTCGGGCGACGCCGGGGGACGGCCGGCGGCCTCACCGCGACAGCGCCGCGGGTCTCAGTTCGCGTACTGGCACAGTCCTCGCGGCAGGTACGCCCCGTGCCCCGCGTGCCCCACGTACGCGCGGTTGTCGATCACCGGGACGCCGCGGGACAGGACCGTGTCCACCCGCCCGGTCACCCGCTTGCCCTCATACGCCGAGTAGTCGACGTTCATGTGGTGCGTCCCGGCGGAAATGGTCTGCTCGGCATGCGGGTCGTAGACGACGATGTCGGCGTCCGCGCCCGGCGCGATCGTGCCCTTCCTGGGGTACAGGCCGAACATCCGGGCCGGCGCCGCACAGGCGATCTCGATCCAGCGGCGGCGGCTGATGCGACCGTCGACGACGGCCTGGTGCAGCAGGTCCATGCGGTTCTCGACCCCGGGCAGGCCGTTCGGGATCTTCGAGAAGTCGCCCCGGCCCATCTCCTTCTGCCCCTTGAAGCAGAAGGGACAGTGATCCGTGGAGACCACCTGCAGGTCGTTCGTACGCAGCCCCCGCCACAGCGCCTCCTGGTGATCCGCCGGCCGCAGCGGAGTGGAGCACACGTACTTCGCTCCTTCGAAACCGGGCTCCGCCAGGTTGTCGGTCGACAGGAAGAGGTACTGCGGGCACGTCTCCCCGAACACCGGGAGGCCCTCGTCACGAGCCCGCGCCAATTCGGCCACGGCCTCCCGCGCCGACACGTGCACCACGTACACCGGCGCGCCCGCCACCTGGCTGAGCCGAATCACCCGGTGCGTCGCCTCCGCTTCGAGGAGCGCCTTCCGTACTTCGCCGTGATGGCGCGGATCCCGCTCACCGCGCGCCAGCGCCTGCTCCACCAGAACGTCGATGGCGAGGCCGTTCTCCGCGTGCGTCATCACCAGAGCGCCGTTCGAGCTGGCACGCTGCATGGCCCGGAGGATCTGGCCGTCGTCGGAGAGGAAGACCCCCGGGTACGCCGTGAAGAGCTTGAACGAACTGACGCCGAGCGAGACGAGGTGGTCCATCTCCTTCAGAGAGGACTCGTTCACGTCCGACATGATCATGTGGAAGGCGTAGTCGATCGCGCACTTCCCCTCCGCTTTCTCGTGCCAGGTGTCGAGTCCCTCACCGAGAGAACCGCCCTTGGGCTGGATGGCGAAGTCGATGACGGTCGTCGTGCCGCCCCAGGCCGCGGCCCGGGTCCCCGTCTCGAAGGTGTCCGAGGCCAGGGTGCCGCCGAAGGGCATCTCCATGTGCGTATGGGCGTCGACCCCACCCGGGATCACGTACTTCCCCACCGCGTCGACGACGTGGTCGGCTGTCCACCCGTGGCTGCCGTGGGTGGCCAGGGCCACCACGCGGCCTCCCTCGATGAGCACGTCGGCGTGGATCTCGTCGGAGGCCGTGATGACGAGCCCTCCGCGGACAACGGTACGGTTCACGGTTCTGCTCCCTTCGGGTCCGGGAAAAGCGACGGGCGGAGCCGCCTCGGGAGGTGGCGGGGCTCCCGAGGCGGCTCCGCGGCTCACTGTGCGTTCCTCAGGGCCTTCTCGAGGATGCGTGCGCCTTCCTCGGCCTCCGTGACGGTCAGGGTCAGGGGCGGGGCGATGCGCAGTACGGCGGTGTTGTGGCCGCCGCCCTTGCCGATCAGCAGGCCGCCCTCGCGCGCCGCTTCCAGTACGGCCGCCGCCGTCTCGGGCGCCGCCTCGTCGGTGCCGGGCTTGACGAGCTCGATGCCCGCCATCAGGCCCCGGCCGCGCACTTCGCGTACGCACGGCACACCGGCGGTGATCGCGCGCAGCCGCTCCATGAGCAGGCCGCCCACGCGCCGGGCGTTGCCCTGGAGGTCGTGTTCCAGGAGGTAGTTGAGGTTGGCGAGGCCCGCCGCCATCGTGACGGGGCTGCCGCCGAAGGTGGAGATGGAGTGGGCGTCGAGGCAGTTCATGACCTCGGCGCGGGCGACGACGCCGCCGATGGACATGCCGTTGCCGATGCCCTTGGCGAAGGTGAGGATGTCCGGCGGGCCGTTCTGGCCGTGGGCCTGCCAGCCCCAGAAGTGTTCGCCCGTACGTCCCCACCCGGTCTGCACCTCGTCGGTGATCCACAGGATGCCGTGCCGGTCGAGGACTTCGCGGAACGCGGCGTACAGGCCGTCGGGCGGTGAGGTGAACCCGCCGACGCCCTGGACGGGCTCGGCGAGGAGCGCGGCGACCCGGCCGCCCGTCTGGCCGAGGAGGTCTTCGAGGTCGGCGACGCACGCCTCGGTGAACTGCGCGTCGGAGAGGTGGGCGTACGGGCCCCGGCAGCGGACGGCACCGTGGACGTACAGCGTCTGGAGCGGGGAGAGGCTGGTCGGGGACCAGGCGCGGTTTCCGGTGACGGACACGGTGGAGAAGGACCGGCCGTGGTAGCTGTTGCGCATCGCCAGGATCTGGTTCGAGCGGCGGTACGTCGTGGCGAGGAGCAGGGCGGTGTCGTTGGCCTCGGTGCCCGACGTGGTGAAGAAGACCCGGGCGTCGGGGATGCCGGAGAGGGTGGCGACGCGCTCGGCGAGCTCGACCATGGGGCGGTTGAGGTAGAGCGTCGAGGAGTGGATGAGGCGGCCGGCCTGCTCGCTGACGGCCTTGGTGACCTCGGGGAGCGCGTGGGCGGTCATGGTGGTGAGGATGCCGCCGAAGAAGTCGAGGTAGCGCTTGCCGTCGGCGTCGTACACGTACCGGCCCTCGCCGTGGGTGATCTCGATCGGCTGCCGGTAGTAGAGCGAGACCCAGTCGGGGATGACGGCCTTGTGGCGGTCGTGCAGGTTGATCGCCTGGGTCACGGGTTCACCAGTCCCTCGTACGCGTCGGGCCGGCGGTCCCGGTAGAACGCCCATTGCCGGCGTACTTCCTCGATGAGGTCGAAGTCCAGGTCCCGGACGAGGAGTTCCTCTTCCTTGTCACCGGCCCGCTCGCCGACGAACTGGCCGCGCGGGTCGACGAAGTAGCTGGTGCCGTAGAAGTCGTTGTCGCCGTACTCCTCCTGGCCGACGCGGTTGATGGCGGCGACGAAGTACTCGTTGGCGACGGCGGCCGCGGGCTGTTCCAGCTGCCAGAGGTGGGCGGAGAGGCCGCGGTGGGTGGCGGAGGGATTGTAGACGATCTGAGCGCCGTTCAGACCGAGTTGGCGCCAGCCCTCCGGGAAGTGGCGGTCGTAGCAGATGTAGACGCCGACCTTGCCGACGGCCGTGTCGAAGACGGGCCAGCCCAGGTTCCCCGGTTTGAAGTAGAACTTCTCCCAGAACCCCTTGACCTGGGGGATGTGGTGCTTGCGGTACTTGCCGAGGTAACCGCCGCCGGCGTCGATCACGGCGGCGGTGTTGAAGTAGAAGCCGGACTGCTCGCGCTCGAAGACGGGGACGACGATCACCATGCCGGTCTCGCGGGCGAGGTCCTGCATGCGGCGCACGGTCGGCCCGTCCGGGACGGCCTCCGCCCACCGGTAGTGCTCGGGCTCCTGCACCTGGCAGAAGTACGGGGCGTTGAAGACCTCCTGGAACCCTATGATCTTCGCGCCCTGCCGGGCCGCCTCGCGGGCGTGCTCCTCATGTTTGGCGATCATGGATTCGGTGTCGCCGGTCCAGGTCGCCTGGACGAGTGCGGCGCGTACGACGTTGGCCATGACTTGTCTCCTTCAGCGGGACGTCAGAGACCTTCTACGCCCGTAGATTTCGGGACGTAGAGGGATGAACGTAAGCCCCGGCGAGGAGTGGGGCAAGACCATCGCCGTCAACCCGCGGAGTCGATCACGTTTCGCACCCGAGGGAGTGACACGGGGCGTTGCGGTGTTCACGCGCCTCGCAGTGGTTACGGCGCGGCGCCGGCCACCCGCAGGGCGTGGACGACGTCCCGGTACCGGCCCTGTGACACCTGGCGCGCGGCGTCGAGCAGCAGCGGGGAGAGGCGGCGCGGGTCGGTCCGCGCGGCCCGGGCGACGTCCTCGGGCGTACGTACGTGTACGAACGCCTCGGCCAGCGCCCGCACTTCGTGCTCGTGTCCGCCCGCGTCGTCCAGGGCGATCAGCGTGGCCGCGATCTCGGCGGCGGGGCGCGCGACGCCCTGCCGCAGCAGCTGCCGGCCGTCGTCGGCGAGCCCCGCGGCGCCGAGCGCGGCGGCGACGGCGGCGACCCGGTCGGGCGGCAGCGAGGCCACCTCCCAGAGGAGGGTGGCCCAGTCGGCGCCGAGCCCGGCGCGGTGCAGGGCGGCGGCGAGCGCGGGCAGCAGGGCCGGGGGCCGGCCGGCGGCCTCGCAGAGGAGCACGTGGGCCTCGCCGGTACGCCCCTGAGCGCGCAGCCGCACGAGCACGGCGACGGTGTCGGAGACGGCGCGGGCGTCGGCGCGGGCGCGGGCGTCGGCGCGGGTGTCCTGGGCGAGGCCCGCGGTGTCCGTCGCGGCGGCGGTCTCCGGCCCGTCCACCCCCGCGTACCGGGCGCCCCGGGGAGCGGCAGCCCGAACGGGAAGCGCCGCGGGCATGGCGGACACAGCGCTCCCGTCGTCGTCGAGCCCGGCGTAGCGGGCCCCACGGGGGCTCCGTCGGGGGGCGTCCTCACGCACCGGGCGGGCTGGATTCGGCTGGGCCGGACACGCCGGTGCGGCAGCTTTCGGGCCCTCCGAGGCGTCGGCGGCCTCGGGCGCCTCCCTGCGGAACCACGATTCCGGAGCCGGAGGACGGGCCGGGAGGCGCCCCCGAGGCGGCGAGGGCAGCGCGTCCAGGGCCGCCAGGCGCGCACTCAACTCCGCGCAGCGGGCCCTCGCGCGTCCGTGGTCGTCGCGCGCCCACGCCAGCCGGACGTCGAGCCCCTGCCCGTCGGAACCGCCGGACGGCTCCCGTGGACGCAGCTCCAGCTCCAGCTCCAGTTCCCGCTCGTGTTCGGCGGCGTACGCCTGCTCGCGCCGCATCGCCCCGAGCCGCTCCACCAGCGCCTCGCGCCCGCCCGGACGCCGGTCCTGGGCGGCGGCCGCCGCCGTGTGCAGCTCCCGCGCGCGTACGGCCGCACGCGCGGCGGCTGCCGTGCCGTGCCGCGCGGCCAGGTCCTGGAGGAGGGCCTCCAGGACGTCCCGCGGCGGGAGTTCGCCGCCGGTGAGCCAGGCGCGCACGCCTTCGGGGTCGCGCTGCCGGAAGGCGCCGTACCAGCCGGCGCCCGTGTCGACGAGCGCCGTCAGTTCGCCCAGACAGCGCGCGAACTCCTCGCCCCGCGACGAGTGTCGGCCTGTCGCCATAACCGCCCGCCCCTGCCACCACCCCGAAACCGTCCGGTCCGGTCCGCAGGTATTGGACCGCAGTCGTGTTACGGCACCGCTACGGGCGGTTTTCTTACCAGGCGCAGACTCCTCATGGCGGCCGGAGTCAGAGGCTGATGGCGATACCGACGTGCGGGCGCTTGCCGAGCCGGACGATCGTGGCGGGCACGTCGGTGAGCCAGAACTGCCAGGTGTACTTGCGCGCGAGGAGCCTGCGCGCCGTGCGCAGGCCCTCCGTGTCCAGCAGCCGCGCGGTGCCCTCGGCGGACGGCGCGCCGTCCTTGACGCGTCCGCGCACGTCGCACACCGTCACCACGACCCGCTTGTCGTTGCACAGGCGCTTGACCTTCCAGGAGTCGGCCCTGGTCCATACGTAGAGTTCGATGCCGTCGGAGGCGGCCCACACCGGTGTGGCGACCCCGGTGCCGTTCCTGCGGAAGGTGGTCAGGCTGACGTACGGGCTGCGGCCGAGCACGGCGAGCGGGGCGTCCTGGTCGGAAGTCATGCCGGTGAGACTACGTCGTACGCCGCCCGGCCCCGGCCGGCTCCGGCGGCGGCTCGGCCGGACGGGCTCCGGGGAGTCCGTCCGGCCGAGGGCAGGCCCCGCAGGGGTTCAGGGGTTACGGCGTACCGCTCGGCGCCACCACCATCGCCGAGCCGCCGCCCCGCCGCTCCTTCTCCGCCGCCGCGAGCCACCGCCCGTCCGGGAGCCGCTGGACGCCCGTCGCCGCGCCGATCTCCGGGTTCCGCTTGAAGGCGTGACCGATGGATTCGAGTTCGGACCGCAACGGGCTGTTCCACAGGCCGGGTTCGATCTCCGTCGTCGCGGCGTTGCGCTGGCTCGCGCGCGGCGCCGCGATCGCCTCGACCAGCGGCAGCCCGCGGTCCAGGTGGCCGGTCAGGGTCTGGAGCACCGTCGTGATGATGGTCGCGCCGCCCGGGGAGCCCAGCGCGAGCAGCGGGCGGCCGTCCTCCAGCACGATCGTCGGGGCCATCGACGAGCGCGGACGCTTCCCGGGCCCCGGCAGGTTCGGGTCGTGGACCGCCGGGTTGGCGGGCGCGAAGGAGAAGTCCGTCAGCTCGTTGTTGAGGATGAAGCCCCGGCCGGGAACGGTGATGCCGCTGCCGCCGGTCGACTCGATGGTGAGGGTGTACGCGACGACGTTGCCCCACTTGTCGGCCGTCGTCAGGTGCGTCGTGTTCTCGCCCTCGTACGGCGTCGGGGCCGCCGTCCCCGCCGCACCGCACCCGCCACCGCCGGACCCCCGCGGATCACCCGGCGCGAGCGGGCTCTTCAGCACCGCGTCGTCCTTGATGAGGCACTCCCGCGAGTCGGCGAACCGCTGGGACAGCAGGCCCTTCACGGGGACGTCCTCGAAAGCCGGGTCGCCGACCCACCGGCCCCGGTCCGCGAACGCGATCCGGCTCGCCTCGATGAAGCGGTGCAGGTACTGCGCCCGCGAGGTGGCCTTGGGCCTCAGGTCGGTGCGCTCAAGGATGTTGAGCGCCTCGCCGACGCTCGTACCGCCCGACGAGGACGGCGCCATGCCGTACACGTCGAGCCCGCGGTAGGAGACCTTCGTCGGCTTCTGGCGGAGCGTGCCGTACGTGCGCAGGTCCTTCGCCGTCAGGTCGCCCGCTCGCACCACCCTGGTCGCCTCCGGATCGACCGGGGGCTTGCGGACCGTACGCACGATGTCGCGGGCGATGTCGCCGCGGTACAGCTCGCCCACACCGGAGCGGGCCAGCTTCTCGTACGTGCGCGCGAGGTCGGGGTTCTTGAACCGGGAGCCCACCGCCGGCAGCTTCCCGCCCGGCAGGAACAGCTCCGCCGTGTCCGGGAAGTCCCGGAACCGCGCCTCGTTCGCCTGGGTCTGGGAGCGGAAGGTGGAGTCGACGGTGAAGCCGTCGCGCGCGAGCTTCTCGGCGGGGGCGAGCAGCGTGCGCAGCGGTCTGCTGCCCCACTGGTCGAGCACGGTGTCCCAGGTGGCCGGGGTGCCGGGCGTGCCGACGCTGCGCCCGCTCGTCATCACCTGGTCGAACGGGATGGGCTTGCCGTTCTCCAGGAAGAGGGACTCGTCGGCGCTCAGCGGCGCGGTCTCGCGCCCGTCGACCGTGCGTACGGTGCGGGACTTGGCGTCGTAGTAGACGAAGTAGCCACCGCCGCCGATGCCCGCCGAGTACGGCTCGGTGACGCCGAGCGCCGCCGCCGTGGCGACCGCCGCGTCCACCGCGTTGCCGCCCCGCTTCAGGACCTCGATCCCGGCGGCGGAGGCGTCGGCGTCGACGCTGGCGACCGCTCCCCCGTGTCCGACGGCGACCGGCGTCTTGGCGGGGGGTGGCGGTGATGCCGTGGGAGCGGCGGCGGGCGACGCGGTCGCGCTCACCGACACCACCGCCGCGGCGGCGGTCCAGAACGACAGCACTCGTGCCGTGGAACGGCGCATGCGTACCTCCAGTCAACGCGTGTCCGCGCAGCGTAACTTCACCGTGCCCGCCCCGTCAGGACTCCTCGAACACCGGTGCGTCGGGCCGTCGGCGCGCCGCCCCGTGACCGACGACGTGCGCGACATCGTGCCGGGCGTGATCGCGGCCGGGATCAGTGCTTCGCCCGGCCGGCGCGCCTGACAGGCGACCAGGGGGCGAGGCCGGTGTTCCTCTTCTGCGGGCGGCGCGCGGCCACCCACCAGGCAGCGCCCCTCTCCACCCCGCCCGCACCCTCGGCACCAGCCCCTTCTGCCTGCCGCCGAAGGTGATCCCTCCCCGGGCGTACGGTCCGGATGTGGCGGAAGTCATCGCCGACGCGGCCCGCGCCGCCCGGACCCCGGTGCCGGGCCAGGACCCTTCTCCGGCCCCGGTTCCCCGCGCTTCTCACGGGGCGGCCGGAGAGCCGCTGCTCCTTCTGCGGCATTTGTCACAGACGAATAGGGCGATTTTCTCGACATTCGTACGGCCGCTCCCTGTTCAATCGGCCCTTCGGGACGACAGACATCGCACCGGAAGGTTTTCCGTTGAGCCGCTTGAGCCGCACACACCCCCACGTCCGCACCCCCCACCGCAACCGCAATCTGCTGGCCGGCACCGCGGCGCTCACCGTCGCACTCACCGCCTGCTCCGGCGGCGGGGCCGCCCGGGCGGACGCGGCCGATCCGCCGGAAAAGCCCGCCGAGATCGCGGTGACCCCCACGGGCGAGCACGCCGGGGCGGGCGAGCCGGTGCGGGTGAAGAGCGCCGGCGACAGCCTGAAGGACGTCACGGTGAGCGGTTCCAAGGGCGGAAAGCTCGACGGAAAGGTGTCCTCGGACGGAAAGTCCTGGACGTCCGCCCGCAAGACGGCCCCCGGCACCAGCTACACCGTCGAGACCGAGACACAGAGCGGCGGCAGCGCGAAGACCGGTTTCGCCACGGCCGCGTCCGACAAGGTCAACACGCTCAACCTGGCCCCCGGCCACAACACCACGGTCGGCATCGCCCAGCCGCTGTCGGTCGTCTTCGACCACCCGGTCAAGAACAAGGCCGCCGTCGAGAGGCGCCTCGAGGTCAGCACCTCGAACCACACCGAGGGCTCCTGGGGCTGGATGCGGGACTACTCCGGCAAGGACCGCGTCGACTGGCGCCCCAAGGACTACTGGAAGCCGGGCACGGAGGTCTCCCTGAAGGCGAACCTGGGCGGCGTCGGCTCGGGAGCCGGCCGCTGGTTCGTACGCGACTACGCCACGCACTTCACCGTCGGCAGGGACCAGGTCGTCAAGGTCGACCTCGACAACCACCGCCTCCGGCTGATGCGCGAGGGGCGGCTGGTCAAGGACGTGCCGATGTCGGCCGGCACCCCCGGCGGCGACAAGGCATCCTGGCGCGGGACGGCCGTGCTGATGGCCAAGGAGGGCACGATCAACATGCGCTCCGAGACCGTGGGCCTCGGCGACGCCTACGACAAGATGGTCGACTCCTCGATGCGTCTCACCTGGTCCGGGATGTACGCGCACGCCGCGCCCTGGAACACCGCCCACTTCGGCAAGGCCAACAAGAGCTCGGGCTGCATCGGGATGAGCGACGACGACGCGTCGTGGCTCTACGGCCAGGTCCAGGTCGGCGACCCGTTCGAGATGACCGGCAACGACGCCAAGGGCACGGTCGCGCTCGACAACGGCTACGGCGACTGGAACGCCTCCTGGGCGAGCTGGCAGAGCCTGAGCGCCCTGCGCTGATGTGCCGGGCGGCCGCTCCGGACGGCCGCTCCGGACGGCCACCGCCCGCACCACCCGCCCCGCCCGCACCACCCGCGCCGTCGGCGCCGCTGACACGCCGTACAGCAATCGTTACCGCGACGTAACTTACCGGGGAGTTACCAGCGGTAAGCGCCAGAGGTTACCGTCGGGTCACTTTTCCACTGCCACAAGTGAGGAGTGACCCGTGAGACACCCCCACACGTCTCTGCGCGCCACTACGGCCGGTGCCGCCACCGCCGCCGTACTGCTCGCCGGGACCGCTACCGGCCTGACGCCCGCCGCCCAGGCCGCCGCCGCCCAGGCGCAGCAGCCCGCGGCGGCGTCCTCGGCTCTCCCGGGCGTACGGTTCGTCGACATCTCCGGCGACGGCGGCACCGTACTCAAAGCCAACGTCTTCACTCCGGCCGGCGCCGACGGCAGCCGCACCTACCCCGTGATCGTGCTGCCGACCAGCTGGGCCATGCCGCAGATCGAGTACATCGCCCAGGCGAAGAAGCTCGCCGACTCCGGCTACGTGGTCGTCAGCTACAACTCGCGCGGCTTCTGGCAGTCCGGCGGCACCATCGAGGTCGCGGGCCCGCCGGACATCGCCGACGCCTCCAAGGTGATCGACTGGGCGCTCGCCCACACCCCGGCCGACCCCGGGAAGATCGGCATGGCGGGTGTCTCGTACGGCGCCGGGATCAGCCTCCTCGCCGCCGGACACGACAAGCGGATCAAGGCGGTCGTCGCGCTGAGCGGCTGGGCCGACCTCATCGACTCGATCTACTCCGGCCGTACACAGCACCTCCAGGCCGCCGCGATGCTCACCGGCGCCGGCCGGCTCACCGGCCGCCCGAGCCCCGAGCTCCAGCAGACGATGAAGGACTTCCTCGGCTCCAACCTGGCCAAGGAGCAGGACATGATCGCGTGGGGGAAGAAGCGCTCCCCCGCCACCTACCTCGATCAGATCAACAGGAACGGCTCGGCGATCATGCTGGGCAACGCCTGGGGCGACACCATCTTCCCGCCCAACCAGTACGCCGAGTTCTACGAGAAGCTCACCGGCCCCAAGCGCCTGGAGCTGCGCCCGGGCGACCACGCCACCGCCGAGGCCACCGGCCTGCTCGGGCTCCCGAACGACGTCTGGACCAACGCCCAGCGCTGGTTCGACCACCATCTGAACGGCGCGGCCAACGGCATCGACCGCGAACAGCCGGTCCAGCTCAAGCCCCGGTCCACCGGCGCGTACGAGGGCTACCCCGACTGGAAGTCGGTCGGCGCCGACCGGCGGAAGATCTCCACGGGGGGCAGCAGGACCATCCGTGCGAACGTCGACTCCGGCGCCAACGGCGGGGTCGTACTGCTGTCCAACGCCCTCGACCAGTTCCTGAAGCTGCCGCCGGTCGCGTCCGTACCCCTGCTGCCGCGTGCCTACGCCTCGGTCTGGGAGTCCGAGCGGTACGCCGAAACGCAGCGCGTCCGCGGCACCGCCAAGGTCCACACGACGCTCTCCAGCACCAAGGAGAGCGGCACCCTCGTCGCCTACCTCTACGACGTGGGCCCGCTCGGCCTCGGCAAGCTGGTCAGCAATGCGCCGTACACCTTCCACGGCCGGACACCCGGCAAGCCGTTCACCGTCGACCTGGAGCTGTTCTCCACCGCCTACGACGTCCCGGCGGGCCACCGGCTGGCCCTGGTGATCGACACGGTCGACCCGCTCTACATCGAGCACAACCCGACCGGCTCGCAGCTGACCTTCTCGTCGCCCGAGTCCGACCCGTCGTACGTGTCGGTCCCGCTGCGCGACAAGTGATCTCCGGCTGCTGCCGGGCGGGCATGTGCCCCTTGTACTAACGAACGCCCGGCAGCAGCGCCCCCGGTTCGGCCGGGCCGACGTCCACGGCTTCGGTCTTGGGACTGCGCTTCTCCCGCTTGGCCACCCACTGGGCGAACCAGGAGAGCAGCATGCACATCCCGATGTAGATCGGCGAGATCACCATCACCACGGGGATGAACGGCAAATCGTAGTCGAGATTCGATGCGATGAGTTTGCCGGCGTGGAGGAACTCCTCATAGGTGATCAGGAAGCCGAGCGAAGTGTCCTTGAGCGCGACCACCAGCTGGCTGATGACGGTCGGCATCATCGCCCGGACCCCCTGCGGCACCAGGACGTACGTCATGACCTGCGTCTTGCGCATGCCGAGTGAGTACGCCGCCTCCCGTTGCCCCCTTTCCACGGAGTTGACCCCCGTACGGAACACCTCGGCGAGCACCGAGCCGTTGTACAACGTCAGTCCGGCCACCAGGGCGGGCAGTGGCTGGACCTTCAGCGCCACGAAGATGAAGAAGATCATCACCAGTACGGGCATGGCGCGGAAGAACTCGACCAGCAGCGTCGCCAGCAGGCGCAGCGGACGGTGCTCGGAGAGCCGCCCGGCCGCGAGGAGCGCGCCGAGCGCGAGCGAGAGCACCGCGGCGTACGCGAAGGCCTTGAGGGTGTTGCCGAGTCCGCGCAGCAGCAGTTCCTGGATCCCCTCGTACGCGAAGGGGTTCCACTTGGCGGCGGTGAACTGGTCGGTGTCGAACAGCAGGTACACCACCCAGCCGGCCAGCGCGGCGATGACCAGGGACGACACCACGCCGTACAGGAAGTGCCGCTTGCGGGTGGCGGGACCGGGGATGTCGTAGAGGGCGGTGGAAGCGGCGGTCATCGGGCGACTCCCCAGTGCTTCTCCAGCACGTTGAAGAGCGCGCTGATGGTCAGGGTGATGATCAGGTAGCCGACGGCGATCCAGAGGAACGTCCAGATGATGCTGTAGCCCAGCTCGTTGAGGGTCTTGTACGTGCCGAGCAGTTCGGTGACGCTGAACGCGCCGGCGATCGCCGAGTTCTTCGCGAGCGCGATGAGGGTGGAGCCGATCGGCGGGATGACGGTGCGGAAGGCCTGCGGCAGCACGACCGCGCCGAGGGTCTGGCCGAACGTCATGCCGAGGCTGCGGGCCGCCTCGCCCTGCCCCAGCGGCACGGTGTTGATGCCGGAGCGCAGCGCCTCGCAGATGAACGCCGAGGTGTAGCAGCCGAGCGCGATCACCGCGAAGAGCTGGAACGGCAGGACGAGCCCGAAGCGCGGCAGACCGAGCAGGACCGCGAAGAACAGCAGGGTCAGCGGGGTGTTGCGCAGCACCGTGACCCAGACGGTGCCCAGCGCCCGCAGTGAGCCGACGGGCGCGACGCGGAAGGACGCCATGAGGAAGCCGAGGGCGAGGGCGAGGAGGGAGGCGTAGACCGTGAGTTCGACGGTGCCGAGGAAACCCTTGCCGTAGAGGGAGAAGTTGTCGGTGAGTACGTCCATGGCTTACGGCTCCCTCAGCTCGCCGGGTAGCGGTCGATGGGCGGGGCCGGGGTGGCCTTTCTGCCGGAGAGGCCGAGGGTCGCGTCGTACGCCTTCTGCCAGTCGCCGTTCCTCTGGTGGGCGGCGAGGGCGTCGTTGATGGCGGAGCGCAGGGCGTTGTCGCCGCGCGGGACGCCGATGCCGTAGGGCTCCTTCGAGAAGGGCCTGCCGACGACCTTGAGTTCGTCGGGGGCCTTGGCCGCGTATCCCATCAGGATCGTGTCGTCGGTGGTGACGGCCTCGACCTGGAAGGTCAGCAGGTTGTCGACGCAGACGGAGTAGGTGTCGTACGCGACGAGAACGGCCTTCGGGTAGTCCGCCTCGATCCGCTGGAACGGGGTGGAGCCGGCGGCGGAGCACACCCGCTCGCCGTCGAGGCCCTGCGGCCCGTCGATGTCGTCCTCGCCGGCGCGCACCAGCAGGGACTGGCCCGCCATGTAGTACGGGCCGGCGAAGCCGACGAGCTTCTTGCGGTTGTCGTTGATGGTGTAGGTGCCGACGTAGTAGTCGATCTGGCCGTTCTGCAGGGCGGTTTCGCGGTTGGCCGAGGCGATCGTCCGGAACCGGACGGTCTTCGGGTCGAAGCCCAGTGACGCGGAGACCATCTTGGCGATCTCGATGTCGAAGCCCGAGTAGACGCCGGTGGCCGGGTCCTTCTCACCCATGTACGGCTGGTCCTCCTTGGCGCCGACGACGAGGGCGCCGCGCCGCTTCGCCTTCTGCCAGGTGCTGGAGCCGGGCAGCCGGAAGTCCTCCGCCACCCGGTACGTGGGCAGTTCGTCGGGTTGCGGGCCCTTCACCGGCGGGCTGCCCTCCTTGCCGCAGGCGACGGCGACGGTGAGGAGGAGCACGAGTGCGGCGAGCTTGCGGGAATTGCGCTGCATCTGTCCGTACACCGCCCCGTCAGTGCTTGAGGATCTTGGAGAGGAAGTCCTTGGCGCGGTCGCTCTCCGGGGCGGTGAAGAACTCCTCGGGCGTGCGGTCCTCGATGACGCAGCCGTCGGACATGAAGACGACGCGGTTGGCCGCGGAGCGGGCGAAGCCCATCTCGTGGGTGACGACGACCATCGTCATGCCCTCGCGGGCGAGCTGCCGCATGACTTCCAGGACCTCGTTGATCATCTCCGGGTCGAGCGCGGAGGTCGGCTCGTCGAAGAGGAGGACCTTGGGGTCCATCGCGAGGGCGCGGGCGATGGCCACGCGCTGCTGCTGGCCGCCGGAGAGCTGGGCGGGGTACTTGTCGGCCTGACTGGCGAGGCCCACGCGGTCCAGGAGCTCGCGGGAGCGCCTGTCGGCGTCCTCCTTCTTCCGCCCCCGGACCTTGATCTGGGCGAGGGAGACGTTCGCCAGCACGGTCTTGTGGGCGAAGAGGTTGAAGGACTGGAAGACCATCCCCACCTCGGCACGCAGCTCGGCGAGCCCGCGCCCCTCCTCGGGGAGCGGCCGGCCGTCGATGAGGATCGTGCCCGACTCGACGGTCTCCAGCCGGTTCACCACACGGCAGAGCGTCGACTTGCCGGAGCCGGACGGGCCGATGACCACCACCACCTCCCCGCGGCCGACGGTGAGACTGATGTTCCGCAGGACGTGCAACGTTCCGTAGTGCTTGTTGACATCACGCAGCTCGATCAACGGATCGACGGCCATACGTGCCCTACCCACTCTCAGCTGTGTCGAGGTCAGCGCAAACTATCCATCCCGATAAGGGACTTCGCGCTCGACACGCCAAAATGGGACGTAAGGGGCACTAAAGAGTCGGGGCGGTCAGAACTCGGCGGCCTCCGCGTACACCTGGGAGAGCTCGGGGGCGCCGCCCACCGCCCAGTCCAGACCGGCCTCCACCACGTTGATCTCGCGGCCGGAGGCCAGCCGCACCACCGGCTGACCGTTCGGCCACAGGCGCCAGGCGGCCCCGGGGACCGTACGCACGATCACGGACCCGAGGTAGAGGCCCGCGTCGTTGCCCAGCCAGGGCAGCTCCTCGGGGTCGTCCCGCCAGAGCGGCGTCAGCTGGTCGAGGGCCTCCAGCGAGGCCGGGGAGTCGTCGAGTTCAAGGCCGGTGTCCCCCGCCCGGACGCGCAACAGCTCGCACTCGGCGAGCAGTTCCGCCAGGCCCTCCAGGTCGCTGTCCGCACCGGAGGCGAACACCGCCGTACCTCGCGCCGCGCCTCGGTGCTTGAGCCAGTTGTCCAGGAAAGGGATGCTCTTCATATCGCTCAGCCTCGCATTCGTCCCGGCATGTTCACCACAGGCGCGCCAAGATCCGTATCCGTCAGACGTCGAGGTCGACGACGACCGGGGCGTGGTCGGACGCGCCCTTGCCCTTGCGCTCCTCGCGGTCCACGTAACTGTCCTTGACCGCGGCGGCGAACGGGGCGTTGCCGTAGACCAGGTCGATGCGCAGGCCCTTGTTCTTCGGGAAGCCCAGCTGACGGTAGTCCCAGTAGGTATAAGGACGGTCGTACTTGAGCGGGCGCGGCACCACGTCCTGGAGCCCCGTCTCGCGCAGCGCGGCGAGCGCCGCCCGCTCGGCCGGGGTGACATGGGTGGACTCCGCGAAGAGCGCGGGGTCCCAGACGTCCTCGTCGGCCGGGGCGATGTTGTAGTCGCCGAGGACGGCGAACGGCCGTGGTCCGGCGGCGTCCTCGGCCACCGCCTTGTTGAGCGCCTCCAGCCAGCGCAGCTTGTACGCGTAGTGGTCGTGGCCGACCTCGCGGCCGTTCGGCACGTACACCGACCAGACGCGGACCGGGCCGCAGGTCGCGGAGACCGCCCGGGGCTCCTGGACGCCTTCGTACTCGGGCCCGCCGGGCAGGCCCGTGACGACGTCCTCCAGGCCGGCCCTGGAGATCACGGCCACGCCGTTCCACCGGCCCGTGGCGTTGACCGCGGACTCGTAGCCGAGCTCGCGCAGCTCGGCGGCCGGGAAGCCCTCGGCGGTGGTCTTGGTCTCCTGGATGCACAGCACGTCGGTGCCGGTGCTCTCCAGCCAGGCCAGCAGGCGGGGCAGCCGGGCGGTGATCGAGTTGACGTTCCAGGTGGCGATACGCATGTACGACAGCCTATCGGCGGGGTCCGACACTCACAGTCCCGTCGAGTCCCCCGGCGCCATCCGGCCGTGGTCCGTGCCGCCCAGACCGCCGATCTGACGGTCGTAGATCGGCCGGGCGAGGTCGGTGAGCAGCGCGTCGTGGATGTCGATGGCGCGCCGGGGCTTCACCTCGCGCACGTAGTCGATCACCTCGGAGATCTTCGACCACGGGGCCATCACCGGGAGCAGCAGCGTCTCGACGGGGTGCTCGGGGACGGTGAGCGCGTCGCCGGGATGGAACACCGAACCGTCGACCAGGTAGCCGACGTTGGTGATCCTCGGGATGTCCGGGTGGATGACGGCGTGCAGCTCGCCGTGGACCTGGACGTCGAAGCCGGCGGCGGAGAAGGTGTCGCCGTGGCCGACGGTGTGCACACGGCCCGGGAAGGCCGCCGAGAGCCGGTCCGCGACGCTGCGCAGGGTCCAGAGCTCGGCGGCCGGGTTGTCCTCCAGGCCGGCCCGCAGCCGGTGCTCGTCGAAGTGGTCGGGGTGCTCGTGCGTCACCAGGACGACGTCGGCGCCGACCGCGGCGTCCTCCTCGCTGAAGCCGCCCGGGTCGATGACGAGCGTCCGCCCGTCCTTCTCCAGGCGGACGCAGGCATGGGACTTCTTGGTCAGTTTCATACGGGACATCCTCCTCCCGGGCCCCGGGGTTCCCGGGCATCGGGCTACGCCTGCGGTGTCGTCTCCTCCTGGATGACCGCCTGGGCCACCTTGAAGGCCGAGTTCGCCGCCGGGACACCGCAGTAGACGGCCGTCTGGATCAGGACCTCCTTGATCTCGGCGGGCGTCAGGCCGTTGCGCAGGGCGGCGCGGGTGTGGAAGGCCAGCTCGTCCAGGTGGCCGCCCGCGACCAGCGCGGTCAGGGTGACGCAGCTGCGCGTACGCCGGTCGAGGCCCTCCCTGGTCCACACCTCGCCCCAGGCGTAGCGGGTGATCAGCTCCTGGAAGTCGTCGGTGAAGGCGTCGGCGGAGGCGAGGGCGCGATCCACATGGGCGTCGCCGAGGACCTCCCTGCGGACCTTGAGCCCGGCTTCGTACGGGTCGGGGCGGCCGCCCTGCTGCGGTACGGCGACGGGCTGTGCGCTCGGGCCGATCTCGGCGACGGGGCCGACGGGCGCGGAGATCACCGGCATCACGGGCGGGGGCTGGATCGCCTGCATGCCCGTGGTGGAGGCGGGGGCGGCCTGCCAGGCGGTGGAGAAGTGGCGTACGAGCAGGTCCGTGACGGCGGCGGGCTGCTCGACGGGGGCCAGGTGGGACGCGCCGGGGACCAGCGCCAGCCGGGCGTCCGGGATGCCGGCGACCAGGGTGCGCGCCTCGGCGGGGCCGGTGACCTGGTCCTCGGAGCCGACCAGGACGAGGGTCGGGATGCCGATGCGGCCCAGTTCGGCGCGTACGTCGAAGGCGGCCAGCGCCTCGCAGGCGGCGATGTAGCAGCCGGGGTCGGTGGTGCGGACCATCTGGACGGCCCACTCCACGATCGCCGGCTGCGCGGCGGCGAAACCGTGCGTGAACCAGCGGGCGGGCGCGGTGGCCGCCATGGGCTCCAGGCCGTTCGTCCGTACGATCACACCACGCTGGCGGAACTCGTCGGCGGTGCCGAACCGGGGCGACGCCGCGACGAGCCCCAGGGAGGCGATCCGGTCGGGGTGGCGCAGCGCCAGCTCCGCGCCGATCGCGCCGCCGATGGAGCAGCCCGCGTAACCGAAGTGCTGCACGCCGAGGATGTCGAGGGTCACCAGCAGGCGTTCCGCGAGCTCGGTGACGGAGCCGGCGGGGTGCGCGGGGGCACCGCCGTGGCCCGGCAGGTCGAAGCGGAACACGCGCCAGTGGCGGGTCAGGTCCGGTATCTGCCGGTCCCACATGTGCCATGTGGTACCGAGGGAGGGGCCCAGCACAAGGACCGGGGCGTCTTCTGGGCCGTCAAAGCGGTATTGCAGCGTATTGATCTTGGTCTCGCTCACGGGTTCACACCTTCATCTGTCACGACAGCCCCTATATGACTGGGTTACGACTGTATGACCCTGACCAGGTGGAATACCTCGCGGGCCGCGTAGCGTCTGAGGCATCGGGCGATTCCGCCGCCCCAACCAAGGTACGGGAGGCCACTGGCATGGGCTCCGGGCTGCTCGAACAGCAGTGGTGCTGCACCACCCGGAAGAAAGCGCGCCGGTCGTGCAGCGGCTGATCCGTGCCCGCCGCCTCCCGAGCCGACCCGCACCCCTCTCCAGCCGCCCCCGCACGACGCGCCCGCCCGCACCGCACGCCGTCATCGGCGTCGGCGCCATCATCCTGAGCGAACAGGGCGGACTGCTCGGCCGACACCGCCGCGGCACCCTCGAACTTCCGGGCGGCACCGTCGAACCCGGCGAGTGCCTCGAACAGACCGTGGTCCGCGAACTCGCCGAGGAAACCGGGCTGCACGCCCGAATCGAGGACGTCACGCTCCCGGGCACGCTCTCGACCACGTTGAGGACGTCGTACGCCTCACCGTCGGCGCCCCGGTCCACGTATGGCAGGGGAGGCCGACCACCCGGCCCCGACGAGAACGCCGGCGACCGGGCCCGGTATCCGCTCGACCAGCTTCCCGACGGCTTGTTCGTGTGCAGCGCCCAGATCCTCACCGCCTGGCGTCCCGACCTGCCCATCGATCACACTTCCGCGCATTTCACTCCCTACGCGTACAGCACCCGGGCGGCGGCGGCCCCGGTGGACGGCAGCACATGCCCCCGTGGACGCGAGCCCGTGGCGGCACCGCGACTTCCGCCTCTGCTGGACAGGCCAGGCCGGTGACGTCCTGGGTCCCTCACTCAGCTCGGTCGCCATTCCCCTGATCGCGGTCGTGAGCCTCCACGCCACCATGTGGCAGGCCGTAGTCAGCCGGTCGCCGCGACCCCGGCTTTGGTGATGAGCATGTCCAGAAGCGAGAGCAGCGCACCGCGCGCGTCGTCACGGGAGCGGGCATCGAGCAAGTGGATGGGTGTGTTCGGGTCACGCAGATGCAGCGCCGCCCTGATCTCCTCGGCGGTGTAGGGCTGTTCGCCGTGGAAGCAGTTCGCGGCGACCACGAACGGAAGCCCTCGGTTCTCGAAGAAGTCGACGGCCGGGAAACTGCGGTCGAGGCGTCGTGTGTCGACAAGGACGATCGCCCCGAGTGCCCCGTTCAGCAGGTCGTCCCACATGAACCAGAAGCGCTCCTGGCCAGGTGTGCCGAACAGGTAGAGCACGACCTGTGCGTCGGTGAGGGTGATGCGGCCGAAGTCCATCGCGACGGTGGTAACCGCCTTGGACTCGATGCCGTCGAGGTCGTCGACGCCGACGCCCGCGCTCGTCAGCCGCTCCTCGGTGCGCAACGGCTCGATCTCGGAGACCGTCTCGACCAGGGTCGTCTTGCCGACACCGAATCCCCCAGCGATGAGGATCTTGACGGGGTCCGCTTCCTGGGCAGGGGTGTCATATCCGGGCAAGGTTGTCCCTGATTCTCATGAGCAGGTGGACATTGGTGGTCTCGGCCCCTTCCAGGGGCGGCCGGTGCTCGATCAGCCCCCGATCCGCGAGTTCGCCGAGAAGAAGCGTCATGGGAGTGAGGCGGATGTGCATGCGCGCCGCGATCTCGGCGACCGCCAGGCCGCCCGGAGGCGAGCACATCGCGAGGATGGCCTGCCACTCGCTGGGCAGGCCGCCGTGGCCGTCCGCGACGGCCACCGCCGTGATCGTGGTGTCCATGGTGAGGGCGGTGTGTGCAGCCGTCGTACGTCCATCGGTCAGCACGTACAGCCGCGTCCGGCGGCGGCCTCCCTCTCGCGGCCCGGGCTCGTCCGCCATTACGACCGCTGCGCCTGGCCGCGTTCAGGCGTGCTCAGCCACTCACCGAGCGCCTGGGCGGTGCGCACGGCTTCACCGCCCAGCTCCCCCAGCCGCGCCTTGCGGGAGGTCACCACGATGAGCGTGCTGCCCTCCCCGCACCCGACGATGCAGAGATAGCTGTCGTCCATCTCGACCAGCTGGCGGATCACCCGGCCGCCGTCGACCTCCCTGGATATCGCCTTCATCGTGGAAGCGATGCCGGAGGACGCGGCGGCTATGCGCTCCGCCTGGTCCCGTTCCAGCTCGTACGAGCTGAGCTTGATCCCGTCGTTGGACAGGAGTACGGCTCCCTGGATGCCGGCGATCCTGCTCAGGTTGTTGTCCAGGACGCTGTAGATCATGTCGTTCGTTGTCGTCGTCATGGCTGCTCCTGTCGGAGTTCTTCTTCCACTGTCTGAGTGCCGTGTTCGTAGTCCGCCCAGGCGTCGGCCACTTCCTCGGGTGTCGCCGCGTCCTGATCGACGGCAGTCTCCGGTGCGTGTGGCGCGCGGAGCTGCTCGGCGATGTGAGCCTGCGGGACCCGCTCGGGGAGGGCCGGCTTCGCGCCACCGTCCCGTGTCACGGAAGGGACCGGCGGCTTCCTCTTCACCGGCTGCTCGGGCGAGCGCTCCGGCGTCCTACGGCCGGCCGCCCCGGTCTTCGCGTGCAGGACCAGCTCGGGCTTGCGTTCGTCGAGCGGGCCCGGTGCCGGGGCGGGCGTCGCCGCCGCGCGCGGCGCTTCCTTTCCCGCCCGGACCGGTTCGGTCGGCACAAGGAGTTCCCCGGGAAGGATCACCACGGCCGACGTCCCCCCGTATACCGAGCGGCGCAGCGTCACTGTGGCCCCGAGCTGTTCGGCGATGTGGCCGACCACGAAGAGTCCGAGCCGGTGCGCGTTCTCCGCCAGGACGGAATACGGCGGGGCCGAGTGCAGACGCCCGTTCATCTCCTCGTAGGTCGCGGCGGTCACCCGAGGCCCGCGGTCCTCGATGTCGACCAACAGCCCGTCTGTCACCAGTTCGGCACGGACGACCACCTTCGACTGCGGCGGGGAGAACCGGGTGGCGTTGTCGAGGAGTTCTGCCAGGAGGTGGCTGATCTCGCTGATCACCCGCGGTACCACGCTGATCTCGTCCAGGGCCTGGCGCTCGATCCGCCGGAAGTCCTCGACCTCCGCGGCGGCTTCGCGCAGCAGGTCGGCGACGCGCATGGGCTCGGTGTGCGGATCGGGGATCTCCCCACCTGCCAGGATGAGCAGGTTCTCGATCTGCCGCCGCATACCCACCGTCAACTGGTCGGATCGCATCAACCGGGCGAGAAGCTCCTCGTCGTGCCCGAAGGCGTCCTGCAGTTCGTCGGTGAGGGCCAACTGGCGGCTGACCAGGTTTCCGGTGCGCGAGGCGATGCCCGCGGCGAACATACCGAAGCCCTGACGCTCGGCCGCGAGCCGCGCATGCCCGTCGACGGATACGGAGACGACCCGGGCGAACGCGTCGCTGATACGTCCGACCTCGTCCTGGTCTCCGCTCACCGCGGGCAGCGCATCGTCGTCGACGGGCTGCCCGCGCTGGAGCCGGGCAACGACATCCGGCAGCGTGTCCTCAGCAATGGCCACCGTACGTTGGTGCAGACCACGCAGGCGGCGGAGCACGGAGCGCGTGGTGAGCACGATGACGGCCGCGACGGCAAAGACGGCTGCGCCGTTTCCGGCGATCAGCCAGATGACCTCGTTCTCCAGCTGCGTGGCCTTGGCGTCGGCGTGCACGAGCAGTGCTCGCCCCTGTTTCGCGTCGAGCGCGGCAAGGCGCCCCTCGAACTCGTCATACGCGGCCCGCCAGGCGTCGGCCTCCTTGGGCAGCTTGATGCCGGACGCGGTGTTCTGGTGGTCGGAGATGACCGCGTCCTCGATGCGGACCTTCGTCTTCCAGCCGTCCGAGGCGAAGACCTGGCCGTAGGCCGCTCTGTCCTCGGCCGTCAGATACGGCGCGACCCACTCGTCGTACTGGTACCGCTGGGATCCGACGGAGTTGACGAACTCGGCGAACCCGGAAGGGCTCAGGCGCCTGGACGGCCCGGCCATGGCGAGGATGGTGGTCTCGCGTGCCACCATCTCGGACACCGTGAACACCGTGACGACCACGCCGCTCTCCTGGATGAGCTCGGCGTCTTCCGCATGGCTGAACTGGTTCTGGTACACCCGGATGATGCGGTCGACGAGGTCGGAGTAGTAGCCGATCGTCCGATCCGCGCCCCCGCTGCGGGCGTCCGCGCGCTCGCGGAACGCGGCCAGATCCGCGAGGCCGTGCTTCAGCTCCGCGACGTAATGTTCGTCCTCGCGCCCGGTCGCCGCCAGGGCTCCGTCCGCCACCCGGCGGAACTCGTCCGCGGCCCGGTCCGTGGCCGCGCGCCGCTCGCGCAGCTCTTTCTCGGACACGGAGCCGCCCGCCCACCGTGTGGCGGTCATCGTCCGCTCAGCCTGCACTCCGACCATCAGCCTGGTCAGGGGTACGTAGGTCCGCTCACCAACTGCCACATCAGCGCGCAGCTGCTCCGACTGGTGCACCAGCCGCTGCACGGTCATGACCACTTGGGCACTCATCGCCAGAATAGGGACGATTGCCAGCCAAATGAGCAGCGTACGCAGGCGAAGAGTACGCCGCCGACGCGTCGCCGGCTGCCCTCGTGTGCCTTCGGGTTCTATGGGAGACATCAGTCCTCGGAGAGCGGGGAAACAGTGGGGACGGCCCAACAGCCGAGACCGGACACAGTCCTGGGTCCAGGACTGGGGGAAGTCCGGTTCGGCTTTGACACGACGTGGGGTACCGATCATAACCAGCCGCACCGGATAAACGGAGAGATGACTTCCGTTAGCCACATGTGGTAGAGGCGACGGAGTCGTTACGCACCGGACATTGGCGTTCACCTGACGCCTGGGCACAGGCGTGCTCGTGCAGACAGGGCAACCCGCTCCCCCGGTCGCACGTCTTGGCCGGCATGACGTCGGTGCTCACGGCCATCCGGCAGCTGCGGCTCTTCACGGGCCTGCAGTCCGCGCCTGCGCCTTCGCGGCCACCATCCTTGCGGGCGTCGTCCTGTCCGGCCTCATGCCCCCACGGCCGGTGGCCCGCTACCACCTCTGCTCCTGTACGGCGTGCTGCTCACCGTGATGTTCCGGGCCACGCCAAATGCCGCCATGGGGCAGCGACTCGGCCTGGTGCAGCACCACATCGGCGGCGAAGAGCTGCGCGAGTGACTCAAAGGTGGCGACGCCAGGTCCGCCAGCAGCCAGATAGTGCACCTCGGCCGCATACACGCCTTCCAGCACAGCCACAGCTTCTGTTCCTGATGTCGTCGTCATGACACCATCCTGACTCTCCAGAAATGGCGATACTGGCAGATATCGGATGCAGAGGTTCCCACTGCCATGCTGCCGGGCAAACTGAGATACGCAGACCAGCCCGGTGAACCCTCGACTCTGTTGCTCAATTCGTCTGGGCTCGGAGACCGCTGGTGTGCGAGGGCGACTTGCCCGGTTCTTGCCGTTCTGGTGGCGAGGCTACGGGCACGGGAGGTGCTGACTACTGACCTTGAAGTCGTCTTGTCGTAGGGGCTGACGGTTGGTGATTGTCGCGGTATGCCGGAGGTATGAGGTATCCGCAGGGTGGGGGTCTGACCGCGGAGAGGCAAGCGTTCCGTGAGCGGGTCCGGATGGAAGCGGTCGGAATGTTCGCCGACGGGCGGGGCAGTACGGAGATCGCGAAAGAGTTACGGGTCAGCGTCCGGTCGGTCCAGCGGTGGCGTCAGGCCTGGCGGGAGGCCGGGCAGGACGCGGTCCGTTCCCGCGGCCCGGCGTCGCGTCCGAAGCTGAGTGATGCGCTGTTCGCCGTGCTCGAGGAGGAGTCGGCCAAAGGACCAGTCGCGCACGGCTGGCCGGATCAACGATGGACCCTGGCCAGGATCAAGACACTGATCGGTCGGCGATTCCACCAGAGCATGACGTTGTCAGGCATCTCGCAGATGCTGCGGAGACACGGCTGGAGCCATCAGGTTCCGGCCCGTCGTGCCGTCGAGCGTGATGAGGCAGCCGTGGCCGGCTGGACGAAGGCGCTGTGGCCGCACCTGGAACCACCGCGGCGGCGCTCGGGGCCTGGATCGCCTTCGAGGACGAGGCCGGGTTCTCGATGACGCCGCCGACCTCCCGCACCTGGGGCAGGCGCGGATCCACCCCGCTCATCCGGGTGAGGGGCCGTTCCCAGCGCCGCTTCTCCATCGCGGCCCTGCGCTGCTACAAACCCGGCGAACGCTCCCGCCTGGTCTACCGGCCCAAACGGCATACCGATCACAAAAGCGGCGGCCGCAAGAGCTTCGCCTGGACCGAGTACCGCGACCTCCTCATCGCCGCCCACCGGCAGCTCGGCGGGCCGATCGTCCTCATCTGGGACAACCTGAACGTCCGCAAGGACCGCCGCATGCGGGCCTTCATCGACGCGCAGGACTGGATCACCGCCTACCACCTGCCGCCCTACACACCCGACCTCAACCCGGTGGAGGGCATCTGGTCGGTCCTCCGCCGGACCAGCCAGGCCAACACCGCCTTCACCGACCCCGACCACCTCATCCGCCGACTACGACACGGCCTCCGCCAGCTCCAGTACCGCAGCGACATCATCGACGGATGCCTCACCGCGACCAGACTCACACTCACGACACCACGCCTACAACCTCAGTAACCAGATGCTCAGGAACAAGGAGTTGCGGGCGGCGGCCCGGCTGACCGAGGCACTCGGGACCCGTTGCCGCGTTGCAGGCCGTTAGCCTGTCGCTATGTCAGAGCGTGTCATGCCCGGTCGCACGGACGGCCTGATCACCCTGGTTGCCGCGGACGCCCTGTGGGTCGATTTGACGGCCGACAGCGCTGTGCCGACGGCTTCTGGGGCATTCACCTGCTCTCCTGCCCGTGCCCGGGCGGGGTACGTCCTGCTCGGCGGCCATGTGGTGGCGGTGAGGGCGGGCGGTGGTCGGTGGAGTGTTCCGGAGGTCGAGGTGCGCCGGGTGGCCGCGGAACTGAACGCGGTTGGGATGGATCGGCAGGACCTGGTCCGCATCGGTCCGTTTCGTGGGGCGCCGAGGCAGGAGTGCAACGAGGAAACGCCGCTGCGTTGGCGCCAGCGCATCACGGGGGAACTGCAGGAGCTGGACGGCCCCGAGCGGGCAGCACGACGTGAAGTCGGCCGGCCGTACCATCTGGCGGGGATCGACTGGCGACAGATACTCGTGGAGCAGAACCGCGACGGGACGCAGCGCACGTGGTGGCTGCCGCGTGCTGTGGTCAGGCTGCTGGACGCGGCCGAGCACGCCGAAACGCAGTGGGTGCAAGCCGCGCGGACCCGCCGGGCAAGCGCAGCCGTCACCGAGCCGCCCTCCCACCCCCGGCGGGCCCGAGACGCCGGCGGTCGGCAGACGACGAGCCCCGAGGGCCCCACCGCCTCACTGCGCCCGTACCACAAAGAGCTGGAAGGCCAGCTGTACTCGGTGCTCAGCAGGAAGCCCGGTACCTCCCGCCGGGTGGCTGGGTGGGCGTGCGCCGTCTGCCGCACTGCGCCCGCCACCGTGCTCGACCACTGCCACGAACACGGCTACGTCCGCGCCCCCGTCTGCCAGTCCTGCAACACACAGGAACGCCCCGACCACCTGTACCGCAACGACATCCGCGTGGCGAACCGCTACACACGCCTCTTCCACACCGACACCGGCGACTGGCTCCGCCACTGGCACCGCTGCCCCGGCTGCCGCGCACGCACCACCCTGCCCCTGCCGCACCTCGCCGCATGGACCGCCCACACAGCCTGCCGATCGCTGCGCCCGACCCACCGCGCCTCCCGCGGACGCACACCCTGCGGTGTCCTGCGCGTATCCTGGTCGGGCAGTCAGAACGCGCCCCGTTCCTGCCTGCTCACTGTCGCCGTCGACTTCTGCCCCTCCGGCGAGCACCGTGTCCTGGCGCGAGTCCCCTACCGCGAAGCCACCGAGCGGTTTCGTGCCTGGTTGGCCGAGACGGCCCCTGCCGTGGCCGCCGCGGCCGGTCCTGACCGCCTGGACGGCCTCCCTGCCCAGTTCCGGCCAGTCATCTCGGACACCAGCGGCGAGGACCTGGAACTGTTTTGAGCGGGCACCGACTCTGCTGCTCAATTCGCTGCGGGGCGTGGATGGCTTCGCGATGATCGTCGGCGGGGCCGCTTTCCTGTCGTGCGGCCGTGGAGGCGGTACGGATATCGATGCGGCCGGTGGGATGGCCGGAGGGTCCCGGAGCAGACGGTGCTGGTGGCTCGGGCGGCGTTTCCGGGCGAGGCAGGGACGTACCGGTCACGCTCGTTCACCTTCCGCCCCGATGTCGCAAAGAAACGCCGGGAGAAGGGACAGACACCAGTACGCAGGAAACCTGAACTGCTCCCCGTTCCATGAGCCGAGTGCAGTCAGACGATCGCCCTGACACCGTGGCAGGTGCTGCACGCCGTGGCGCGTGGCTACGTACTGGCCGGCCGGGGAATGGGGCGCGGGCTCGCGGAAAACCGACTGGCCCTGGACCTCTCACAACGGAACAAGAGCTCACGGCCCCGCCCCGACTACCTCATCGAAGCCGGGAAGCCCGGCGAGCCGTCGAAAGTCACGCTCGTAGCGTGCCGAGGGAACCACCAAGAACCGAGCAAGCGGGGCGGGCCGACACGCAGCGCCACCCTCCAGCAACTGGTAAAGGGCGCCGAGCCGACCGAGGGCATGCACATAGGCCCGTGGAACACGACGCCCTGCCTGGTGCTGTCCGCTGAACTCATGCGACAGGGCAAAATCGTGGCCAGCGCCCTGCAGACGCGTGGCGAAGCCCTTCTTCCCCTCCGCACACCAGGCGCTCCGGGAAACGCCGACATGGAGATCAGAGACAAGCCCGGAATCCCCCACCCCAACGCCATTCACATTCCCGCCCGCGACGGGAAACAGGCACGGACCGTCGACGGCTTCCAAGCAGCCGAGAGCGGCCTCGGCTGGTTCGGCCGGCTCCTGGCCCGTACCGGGGCTGCCAACCTGACCGCTCTGGCCGGCGGAGGACCACAAACCGCTCAATACCTCACCACACGCCAGGGACGACACCACTATGACGTGCCCACCTTCGCCGCCACGTCAAGCATGGACGACGCAGACATAGAGGTCGGCGGGACGAAATTCGTCGGCACGGACCATGTCTTCCGTATGGGGTCCGTACGCACCGAGGCATTCTCCGGCATGGCCGAGCACCTGTACGAACTCGTCAAGAAGGGCCGTGCGGAGGAATACCGTCAGGCCGCCTTCCTCAGCCGCTCGTCCCCGCACAACACCCACGGAACCGGCAGATGGAACGGGCCGATCTCCTTCCACGACGACGGCACCGTCATGGCCGCATCACGAAATCCCACATCGCCGGGGCGAACCCAGCGGGCCCCGCCCCTCTCACGACGACCGGTCGGTGTGCCCTCGCCCATGAGCGCGACGGTCAAGCCGGTCTCGCTGTCGCAGGTGCCGTGCTCCGGCGGTTTCGGGGGCTGGTCGACGCAGTCGTCGGACCGCGGTGCCGCGGCAGCGGTTCCGGCGGAACGCGGAGCACACCGCAACACCCGCGTTCTTCGCCGTCGTGCCCCACCGCGGCCGGTGGCTTCCCCCTGTCCGGTCGCCCTCATCGACCGTCAGGGCCGGGAGGGCTGCTGGAGGTGATGCCATCGGCCTCGGCTGCGTCGGCGAGGGCCTCGGCAGCGGCTTCCGCCGCCTGCGCAGCGTCGTCGGCGGCCTGGGCAGCCCTGTCGTCCGAGGAGCTCTCGCGGGTGGCCGACGACTGGGGCAGCACCTCGCTGAAGGCGCGGGACACCCCCTGGAGCGCGGAGGTCATCTCACTGGGGATCACCCAGAACGTGCTGCCCGGGCCCTGCGCGAGCTGGGGCAGCATCTGCAGGTACTGATAGGCGAGCAGCTTGGGGTCGGGGTCGTTGCGGTGAACTGCCTGGAACACCTCGTCGATGGCCCGGGACTGGCCCTCGGCCTTGAGGATCTCCGCGGTGCGGTTGCCCTCCGCGCGAAGGACAGCGGACTGCTTGTCGCCTTCGGCGGTGAGTATCTGCGACTGGCGTTGCCCTTCGGCCCCGAGGATCGCGGCCCGCTTGTCCCGCTCGGCCCGCATCTGCTTCTGCATCGCGTCCTTGATGGACTGCGGGGGGTCGATGGCCTTGATCTCCACCCGGTTGACTCTCAGCCCCCACTTGCCCGTCGCCTCGTCCAGGACGCCGCGGAGCTGGTTGTTGATGGTGTCGCGCGAGGTGAGGGTTTTCTCCAGGTCCATGGAGCCCACGACGTTGCGCAAGGTGGTGACGGTGAGCTGCTCGACCGCCTGGAGGAAATTCGCGATCTCGTAGAAGGCCGCTCGCGGGTCGGTCACCTGGAAGTAGAGGACAGTGTCGATCTCGACGACCAGATTGTCCTCGGTAATGACCGGCTGCGGGCTGAAGGAGACCACCTGTTCCCGAAGGTCGATCACCGGGTGGACACGGTCGATGTAAGGGATGACGACATTGAGGCCGGGTTTCAGGGTTCGGTGGTAGCGGCCGAGTCTTTCGACATTGCGAGCGCGCGCTTGGGGCACGATGCGTACCGCCCGCAACACGGTGAAGACCGCGAAGAGCGCGACGAGCAGTCCGGCGACAAGGAACGCCGAGGCTTCCATGGCTCACTCCCGGGGGTGGACGAGTGCGGTGGTGCCGCTGATTTCGATGACGTCGACGGTCGTGCCGGGAGGAATCACCAGCGTCTCGTCATAGGCGCGGGCCGTCCATTCCTCACCACCGATACGAACCCTTCCCCCCAGACCCGTCACCTCGGAGGTCACAGAGGCGGGCCTGCCGACCAGAGCGTCTATACCGAATCGCTCCACCTGGGGCTGAAGCACATGCCGCAGCGCGAGGGGACGCACGAACACCACGCTGACCACAGCGACGACAGTGAACACCAGGAACTGCAGAGGCGGCGGAAGTCCGACCGCCGCGAATCCCGACGTCACCAGCGCGGCCCCGCCCAGCATTCCGAGCGCAGCAGTGAGAGTGAAGATCTCCGCCACGGCCAGTACCGCGGCGACGATCAGCCAGATCAGCCATAGATCCATTGCCTGCCCCTCCCGACCGGTGCGGCTGGGCGCATGGCTGGACGAGTGCCCCGGGCCGCCTGTGCGTGACAGAGCGCCTCCGAGAAAAACCTCTGCGCGATGAGCGGCTGTGCTGGACAAGGCACCCGGACAGCCACTTGCTTTTGGGACGATTTTACCCTTTTCGGGTACTGGAAAACGGTCTCCTGCCGTGCAGACGAAGCGAGCCGGCCCCCGGTTCTTCGCGACGGGCCATGGTCTGCGTGGTCCGTCGCCCCCGGGTGGGACACGGAGCCGGCGACTGGGAGAACAGCTCCTGCGGCGTACGCAGCCGTACACCTGGGCGGCCGGGAACAGCGGAGCCGCGAGTGGCCGGCAGCGGGCGGGCCCCGCGGATCGCTCCGGGCGCGGGGGAGCGGTCCGCCCCGTACGGCTGGGCCGACGCGGTACGCGGCAGCGGTGAACAGGCGAAAGGCGACGTGAGGAGCCGGTGTCCGCGAAGAGCACCGCACGCGGTGACTGTTCACGTGTCCGGCACGGGGCCCGGCCTGTGGATCATGACGAACCGGTCCTCGGACGAAGCCGGCGGGGCACGAGCCGCCACGGAGAAAGCGTGGGGCCGTTCGCGCCGCCTTCCGCGTCTCCCGCCGCGTGCGCTGCCTCTGCCGGCCCACTGGTGGCGGGAGGAGAAACCGGTGACTGGCCGCGACACCCGATCCGGATGCGCGCATGGTGTGCGGTGCCTGGGTAGGCGGGTGCTGGAACCGACTACCGAGGCATGGGTGATGCGAGTGACGCTTTCGGACCTGGTGTACCTGTGCCTGGGGCTCGGGGCCCTGGGCGCGGCCGTCCTGCCCCGAGTGGTCTCCCAGCGGCCGCTGTCCATGCCGATGGCCTTCCTCGCGGCGGGTGTGGTGATGTACCTCCTGCCGCTGCCGCTGCCCGCGGTGGATCCCGTGGAGGACCGGCTGTGGGCGGAACACATCACCGAGGCATGCGTGATCGTCTCCCTGATGGGCGCGGGACTCGCCATCAACCGGCCGTTCGGGCGCCGGACGTGGTCGGGCACCTGGCGGCTGCTGGGCATCACCATGCCGCTGACCGTCGTCGCCCTCACCCTCCTCGGATGGCTGGTCCTCGATTGGCCCCTCGCGGTGGCACTGCTGCTGGGCGCCGTGCTCGCACCGACCGATCCCGTGCTGGCCGCGGAGGTCAGGGTCGGTGAGCCGACTGATTCCGAGCATGACGAGGACGAGGTGCGGTTCTCGCTGACGAGCGAGGCGGGGCTCAACGACGGTCTCGCCTTCCCGGTCGTCTACGCGGCCGTGGCGCTGGCCGCCACCGCCGGAGCGGGCTGGTCGGCGGACTGGATCGGTCCCTGGCTGCTGACGGATGTGCTGGGCAAGTGCACCGTCGGGCTCGTCCTCGGGGTGGCTGTCGGCCGGCTGCTGCGGTGGATGTTCTTCCGCGCGAGGACATCGACCTTGCGGCTGTCCGAGCACATGGAGGGCTTCGTGGCGCTGGGCGCCACGTTCCTGGTCTACGGAGTGACGGAACTCGCCCACGGGTACGGCTTCCTGGCCGTCTTCGTCACCGCGTGCACGATACGCGCCGCTGAACGGAGCCACGGCTACCACAAGGTGCTGCACGAATTCACCGAGCAGATCGAACGGCTGCTCACCGCCGCCGTACTGTTTCTGCTCGGCGGCTACATCGCCGCCGGCGCCCTGTCCCCGCTGACCTGGCAGGGCGCGGCCGTCGGGCTCGTGCTGCTGGTGGTGATCCGGCCGGTCACCGGATGGCTCGGACAGCTCAACGGGGTAGCGGGTCTCCGTGAGCGGGCCGTCATCTCACTGTTCGGGATCCGTGGGATCGGCTCGCTGTTCTACGTGGCCTACGCCTTCGGCCAGAACACCTTCAGCGGCCTCGAACGGGAGGTGTGGGCGGTGGTGGCGTTCACCGTACTCACCTCGGTGATGCTGCACGGAGCGATGGCCACGCCGGTCATCGGCCGTCTGGACCGCAGGCGCAGCCGCACACCGGACAGGAACAGGATCTGAGGCCGGCCAAGAGCACGGGCAGCCCGGAAAGGCGGTTCCGGAAAGGCGCCGGGCGCGCAGGTGACGCAGTGCGGCAGCGGGGTTTCCACGGGAGTCGACATGGCATCGGCTGTTCGTACCCCGGTGCAGAGCGGCGACGCACAGGTGGGTGGTCTTCCGGGTACGGATGGGGCGCCGGGGCCGTCATTCCGGTGGGCCCGGTCCACGTGCGGGGGCTCCGGGGAGGTGCTGTTCCGCGACCGGATGGAGTGGTCCTGCTGGTGGACGCCGGGACGCCGTCGGCGTTCTCCTCGTGGGTCTCCTCCTCGTACAGCCGCCGGTACTCGCTGTTCCTCAGCTTCAGCGGCACGCACGCCGTCAGTGCCGAAGCCAGGGACCCGAGGAGGACGCCGGCCTCCCCGGCCGGCCGCCCCAGTCCCTGCAGCCCGCCGGCTGGTTTCCGCCCCGCCCCTGGACAGGCCGGACGCCCCTGAACCGTCCCTGCGACCTGTGCCAGGTCGTGCCCGGCGAGGGGCCCGGGGGCCAGCGCCGGGCCGTCGGGGGTCAGGGGGTGGCGGTGGAGACGACGCGGACGAAGGGGCGCGCGGGGTCGGTCTCGTCGACGGTGATGTCGACGGTGGGCTGCGGATCCTTCTGGTCGATCGTGGTGCCGGCCCAGGAGCGGCCGGGGTCGAGGGTCCAGCCGACGACCCTGGCGTCACGCTCGCTGATCGTGATCCTGCCGTCCGCCAGGGCGGCCCGGTCGGTGCCCATGCGGCCGAGGAACCAGTCGAGGCCCGGCGGTACGGTGCTGAACTGGACGTACAGCCTGCTGCTCTTCCAGTTGTTCGTCTCGTAGTAGGCGACGTCCCGGGCCTTGCCGGGGATCGGTACGTCGTAGATGCGGCGCGTCATGCGCGACGGAAAGCCCTCGGTGAGACCGGTGGCGGAGGCCACCTTCGCCTTGTCGCGGCCGCTGTCGCGGCTCTGCTCGGCGGAGGTCAGCAGGTAGCCCGCGGGAATGCCGATGAGCAGCACGATGACGACCGCCGTCAGGCAGCGGCGGGCGATCATGCGGCGACGGTTCTCGGGAGGCTTTCCCGCGTCGTCCGCGGACGGGGGCTGCTGGGTCACGGGCGGGGTCATTACGGGGTTCCCTGAGTGGTGGAGCGGATGGCCTGGGCGTAGCGCTCGTAGCGTTCGTGGCGCTCCAGGCGGCGGCGGTTGGCGCGGCGGAAGCGGCGCGCGACCAGGCGGGCGAGGTCGGCGGCGCCGACCATGCCGGCCTCGGGGCCGAGCTGGGCCTTGGCGATGCGCGCCTCGGGGCGGTAGCCGCGGCCGGTGAGTTGGCGCTTGAAGGCGTCGCGGGCCGGGCCGATGAGCAGGTCGTCGGCGGCGCTGACGCCGCCGCCGATGACGAAGCAGGAGGGGTCGAGCGCGGCGGCGAGGTTGGCGATGCCGACGCCGAGCCACTGGCCGATGTCCTGGAGCAGCTCGACGCACATCGCGTCGCCCTCGCGGGCGAGCTCGGTGATGAGCGGTCCGGTGATCTCGGGGATGTGGCCGCCGACGCGCTCGATGAGGCCGTACGCGACCGGGGAGTCGGCGGCGGCGAGCTCCCGGGCCTCGCGCACCAGGGCGTTGCCGGAGCTGTACTGCTCCCAGCAGCCGCGGTTGCCGCACGGGCAGCGGTGGCCGCCGGGGACGACCTGCATGTGGCCGAACTCGCCGGCGACGCCGTACTTGCCGCGCTTGACCTGGCCGTCCTCCAGGATCGCGCCGCCGATGCCGGTGCCGAGCGTGATCATGACGAGGTGGTCCTCGCCGCGTCCGGCGCCGAAGCGCCACTCCGCCCAGGCGGCGGTGTTGGCGTCGTTGTCGACCAGGACGGGGACCGCGAGACGGGCCGAGATCGCGTCGCGCAGGGGCTCGTTGCGCCAGGCCAGGTGCGGGGCGAAGAGGACCGTGGAGCGGTCGGCGTCGACCCAGCCGGCCGCGCCGATGCCCACCGCGTGGACGTCGTGGCGGTCGGAGAGGTCGAGGACCAGTTCGACGATGGTGTCCTCGACGACCTTGGCGCTCTTGGACTTGTCCGGGGTCTCGGTGCGGATCTTCTCGAGGATGACGCCGTCGGCGTCGACGACGCCGGCCATCACCTTCGTGCCGCCGATGTCGATCCCGACGGTGGGCACCCGGGGCGCGCTGAGATGCGAGCGCCGCTCACGGGTCCCGACGGTCTTCAGGACGGTGGCGCGGGCGGAACCGCGGTGCGCGAAGTCTCGGTACGTGCTCATGTCCCCTGCGGGGTCTCGGGCCGGTGGCGGTCAGAGGCCGATTCTGCCATCCGGTGGGGCGGGGTGCGGGACGCGCGGGACGGGGATCCCCGCCCCGGACCCCCGGCCCGCGGGCGTCGGGCGGGCCGGGGACCACCGCGCGCGGCGGCATCAGGCCCGGCCCGCCTCCAGCTCGTGGCTGAGCTGGTCGAGCTCGCTGCCGCCCGCCATCTGGCGCGTCAGCTCGTCGAGGGGGATCTCGTCGCGGGTGTGGCTGCCGGACATCGCGCCGCGCTTGAGGAGCACGAAACGGTCGCCGACGAGGTGGGCGTGGTGCGGGTTGTGCGTGATGAGGACAACACCGAGGCCCGCGTCGCGCGCCGCCGCGACGTACTTCAGCACGACGCCCGACTGCTTGACGCCGAGTGCGGCGGTCGGCTCGTCGAGGACCAGGACCTTCGCCCCGAAGTGGACGGCGCGCGCGATGGCCACGCACTGGCGCTCGCCGCCCGAGAGCGTACCGATGGGCTGGTCGACGTCGCGCAGGTCGATGCCCATGCGCAGCAGCTCGGAGCGGGTGGTCGCGCGCATGAGGCCGACGTCGAGCCGCTTGAAGGGGCCCGCGCCCTTCGTCGGCTCGGAGCCGAGGAAGAAGTTACGCCAGACCGGCATCAGCGGTACGACGGCGAGGTCCTGGTAGACGGTCGCGATGCCCCGGTCCAGGGCGTCGCGGGGGTTCGCCAGCCGGGTCGGTTCGCCCTCGACCGAGAAGGTGCCCGCGTCGTGCTGGTGCAGACCCGCGATGATCTTGATGAGGGTGGACTTGCCGGCGCCGTTGTCGCCCAGTACGCAGCTGATCTCGCCCGCGTGGACTTCGAGGGAGACGCCTTCCAGGGCCTTGATGTTGCCGTAGAACTTGCTGACGTCGTGGAGCTCGACCAGGGGGGTCGTCGCGTGTTCGGTCACCGGGTCGCCTCCGCGCGCTTGCGTACCCATGCGTTGAGCAGGGTGGCCAGAAGGAGCATCGCTCCGAGGAAGAACTTGAACCAGTCGGGGTCCCACTCGGCGTACACGATGCCCTTGCTGGTCATGCCGAAGATGAAGGCACCGACCGCGGAGCCGATCGCCGAGCCGTAGCCGCCGGTGATCAGGCAGCCGCCGATGACGGCCGCGATGATGTAGATGAGCTCGTTGCCGACGCCTTCGCCGGACTGCACGACGTCGAAGGAGAAGAGCAGGTGCTGACCGGAGATCCAGGCGCCGAGGGACACGCCCATGTAGAGGCCGATGCGCGTCTTGTCGACCGGGACGCCGACCGCGCGGGCCGCGTCCGTCCCGCCGCCGACCGCGAAGATCCAGTTGCCGGCGCGGGTGCGCAGCAGGATCCAGGTCGCGACGGCCACCAGGGCCAGCCACCACGCGACGGTGACCTTGAGGTTCACACCGCCGAGGGTGACCTGGGACGCGAAGAGCGCCTTCGCGGAGGTGAAGCCCTCCATGTCGGCGATGCTCTTCGTCGACACCGTGCCGCTGATCAGCTTGGTGAGGCCCAGGTTCAGGCCGGTGAGCATCAGGAACGTACCGAGCGTGATGATGAAGCTCGGCAGCTTCGTGCGGGTGAGCATGACGCCGTTGAACACGCCGACGGCGAGCGTCACCAGGAGCGAGACGAGGACGCCGACCCAGATGTTGGCCGTCATCTGGTAGCTGAACATCGAGGAGACCAGCGCGGAGCTGGTCACCAGGACGCCGGCCGACAGGTCGAACTCGCCGCCGATCATCAGCAGCGCGACCGGGACGGCCATGATGCCGATCACGGACGCGGCGTACAGGACGGTGCCGAAGCTGGACGGGCGCAGGAAGCTGTCCGCGACGACCGCGAAGAAGAGGAAGACGGCTACGGCGCCGACCACCGAGCCGAGCTCGGGGCGGCCGAGCAGTCTGCGCAGCAGCGACGTCCTCAGCAGCCGTTCGTCGGCGGGCGCCTTCCGGCCGGGGGCCGGCGCCTGGGCCGGTGCGGTCGCGGTCATCGGGTCCCCCGCTTCGTGTAGGCCTCCAGCTCGGCGGCGTCCTTCTCGGTGATGATCTGGGGCCCGGTGAGGACCGGCTTTCCGCCGCCGAGCACGTCGGCGTTGTACTTGTAGAGCCACAGCAGGTCGACGGCCTCGTACCCCTGGAGGTAGGGCTGCTGGTCGACGGCGAAGCCGAGCGTGCCGTTCTGGAGGGCGGTCGCGACCTGGGCGTTGAGGTCGAAGGTGTCGATCTCGGCCTCGCTGCCGGCCTGCTCCTTGGCCTTGACGGCGGCGTCCGCGAAGGGAGCGCCGAGGGTCACGACGGCGTCGATGTCCCTGCTCGACTGGAGTTTCGCCTCGATGGACGCCTGTACGTCGGGCATGTTCGTGCCGTCGACGTAGAGGTTCTGCATCTCACCGTCGAAGGTCTTCTTCGCTCCGGCGCACCGCTGCTCGTGGCCGACGTTGCCCTGCTCGTGCAGGACGCACAGCGCCTTCTTCCTCCCGCGCTTGCCGAGCTCCTCGCCGACGGCCTCACCGGCGATCGTCTCGTCCTGCCCGATGTGGGCGAGCGCGCCGAAGTCCCTGGACTCGGCGGAGCCGGAGTTGACGGTGATCACCGGGATGCCGGCCTTGGCGGCCTTGGCGACGACGGCCTTCATCGCGTCGGGCTTGGCGAGGGTGACGATCAGCCCGTCGACCTTCTTGTCGATGTACGAGTCGACCAGCTGGGCCTGCTGCTGGCCCTCGTCGCTGTGGGCGTACAGGAACTTGATGTTGTCCTTGGCTGCGGCCTGCTCGGCGCCGCTCTGCACGATGTCCCAGAAGGTGTCGCCGTCGCCCGAGTGGGTGACCATGCCGACGGTCCATTCGGGTGTGCTCACCGCGGCCTTCCCCCGGGCGGCGGCCTGCTCGGCCCGCTCCTCGGCGCGCTTGCCGCCCGTACTGCTGCATCCCACCAGGGAAGCCCCGAGTACCGCCGCCAGCACCGCGCCCACCGCGCGTACCCCTGTCCGAACCCTTGCCACGACGCCGTGCCCTTCCCGTACTCCTCGGTGCGGCCGGGGATCCTTCAGACCGTCCCCGGCCGACCAAGTATGGGTTACGGGTGTTCGTACGGTTTTCATCGGGTACCACGGGCCGTGTACTTCTGCAGCGCCGGTACGTCCTTGTCCGTGACGAGGGCCGGGCCGGTGAGGACGGGCTTTCCGCCGCCGAGGACGTTTCCGTTGGTCCGGTGGAGCCACAGCCCGTCGACGGCGAGGTAGCCCTGGAGGTACGGCTGCTGGTCGACGGCGAAGCCGATCTCCTTGGCCCTGAGCTGCTTGACCACCTCGGCGTTGAGATCGAACGTGTTCACCTCCGCCTCGCTTCCCGCGCCCGCCTTCGCCTTGACGGTGGCGGCCGCGAAGGGCGCGCCGAGGGTGACGACGGTGTCGATGTCCCGGCCGGTCTGGAGCTTCGCCTCGATGGAGGAGGTCGAGGCGGGCATGTCGGTGCCCTCGACGTTGAGGTTCTCGACCGTTCCCCGGAACGTCTTCTTCACGCCCGCGCAGCGCGCTTCGAGGGAGACGTTCCCCTGTTCGTGAAGGACACAGAGCGCCTTCTTCCTGCCGCGCTTGTTGAGCTCCTCACCGACGGCCTCGCCGGCGACGGACTCCTCCTGGCCGATGTGGCTGAGCGCGCCGGCCGCCCCGGAGTGCTCGCCGCCCGCGTTGATGGTGACGACGGGTATGCCGGCCGCGACGGCCTTCTCCACGGAGGCCCTGACCGCTTCCGGTTTCGCGAGGGTCACCACGATCCCGTCGACCTTCTTGGCGACGTAGGAGTCGATGAGCTGGGCCTGTCCCTTGCCCTCCTTGTCTGCTGCGTACAGGAACTCGACGTTGTCCTTGGCCGCGGCCTGCTCGGCGCCGTTCTTGACGATGTCCCAGAAGGTGTCGCCCTCTCCGGAGTGCGTCACCATGGCGATCTTCAGGCGCTCGGTGGCCACGGCCTTCCCGCCGCCGCTGTCGCCGTTCTTCTCTTCGGACTCCTTGCCGCCCCCGGAGCTGCACCCGGCTGTGAGGGCGAGCACGCCTGCGGCGAGGAGGGCTGCTGCCGTGCGGTAGGTACGCATCGTGGGTTCCGCCTTGTCTCCCGGCCGCCCCGTTGCGGCTGGGGGAGTTCTAGCGGCGTACGCGATCCCTCGTCAATACTTTGTCCGAACATACTGACGCGGCAGTGCTCCGGGTGCTTCCCCGACGGTATTTCCGCAGCGGTGCTTCTACGGCCTCACGAGCAGCTGGAACTCGAAGGCGTAGCGCGAGGCCCGGTAGATGTGCGAACCGAACTCGACCGCCCGCCCCGTGTCGTCGAACGTCGTCCGCTGCATCGTCAGCAGCGGCGCCCCCTCCGCCTCCCCCAGCTGCCGCGCCTCGTCGGCCCCGGCCGCGCGCGCCCCCACCGACTGGCGCGCGCTGTGCAGCGTGATGCCGACCGCGCGCATCATCCGGTAGAGGCCGGTCGCTTCGAGGTGCCCGGTGTCGAGGGCCAGCAGCCCGGTGGGCAGGTGGTTGCGCAGGAGGGCCATGGGCTCGTCGTGCGCGAGGCGCAGCCGCTCGACGAGGTGTACGTCGCTGCCCTCCGCCACGCCGAGCGCCGCCGCGACCTCGGCGGTGGCCGGTTCGAGGGTGTTGCGCAGGACCGTGGTGGCGGGCAGCTGGCCCGCGGCTTCGAGGTCGTCGTACAGGCTGCTGAGTTCGAGGGGGCGCTTGACCTGGCTGTGCACGACCTGGGTGCCGACACCGCGGCGGCGGACCAGCAGGCCCTTGTCGACGAGCGACTGGATGGCCTGGCGGACGGTGGGGCGGGACAGGCCGAGGCGTCCGGCCAGTTCGATCTCGTTGCCGAGGAGACTCCCGGGGGCGAGCCGGCCCTTCTCGATCGCCGCCTCCAGCTGCTGCGACAGCTGGAAGTACAGCGGGACCGGGCTGTTCCGGTCCACGCCGAGCTGCAGGGAGATGGTGGAGTCAGCCGCGGGTTTCGACACGCAGTGAGCGTAGCCCCAGGTAATGACCACAGGAAGTCCTGAGGTCCGGTCGTCCGGTTGTCCGGACAAACCCTTGACAGGGTGGCGGCAGGGCACCACTTTGGGGCCATGCGCATCGGACTCATCGGCACGGGACGTATCGGTTCATTCCACGCTGGCGTGCTCAGCCGCCACCGGGAAGTGGGTGCTCTTCTCGTCACGGACACCGATACGGCGCGGGCCGTCGCGGTCGCCGACCGGCTCGGCGCGACCGCCGCGCCCTCGGTCGACGAGATCTTCGCGTGGGGCGTGGACGCCGTGGTCATCGCCTCCGCCACCTCGGCGCACGCCGAGCTGATCGGCCGGGCGGCGCGAGCCGGGCTGCCGGCGTTCTGCGAGAAGCCGATCGCGCTCGACCTGGCGGGGACGCTGGGCGCGCTGCGGGAGGTCGACGCGGCGGGGAGCGTGCTCCAGCTCGGGTTCATGCGCCGGTTCGACGCCGGATACACCACGGCGCGCGCGCTCGTGCGGTCCGGGAGCCTCGGCCGGCTGCACACCGTACGGGCGACGACCTCCGACCCGGCGCCGCCGCCCGCCGCGTACCTGCCGCTGTCCGGCGGCCTCTACCGCGACTGCCTGGTGCACGACTTCGACATCCTGCGCTGGGTCACGGGACGCGAGGTCGTCGAGGTGTACGCCACCGGGTCCGACGCGGGGCCCGCGATGTTCCGCGCGGCGGGCGACGTCGACACGGCCGCGGCGGTCCTCACGCTCGACGACGGCACGCTCGCCACCGCGACGGCCACCCGGTGCAACGGCGCCGGGTACGACGTACGGATGGAGCTGGCGGGCGAGCTCGACCAGGTGTCGGTCGGCCTCGACGACCGGACGCCGATCACCTCGACCGAACCGAAGGGCCCGCCGGCCTGCGAGCAGCCGTGGCCCGGCTTCCTGGAGCGGTTCGCCCCGGCGTACGAGGCGGAGCTGGACGCCTTCGTCCGGCTCGTACGGGGCGAGCGGGACAACCCCTGCGACGGCGGGGAGGCGCTGCACGCGCTGCGCATCGCGGAGGCGTGCGAGCGCTCGCGCCGGGAGCGGCGTCCGGTGCGGATGGAAGAGATCCCCTCGTCATGACCACGGCGCTGAAGGCGGACGACGGGGCGACGCTGTGGGCGGAGCGGTCCGGCGCGGGCGATCCGGTGGTCCTGTGCCACGGCGGGCCCGGACTGTGGGACACCCTGGAGGACGTGGCCGCGCTGCTCGCGGGCCGGGCGGCGGTGTACCGCTGGGACCAGCGCGGCTGCGGGCGCTCCGAGCGGCGCGGCCCCTACTCGGTGGCCGGGTCGGTGGCCGATCTCGACGCCGTACGCCGCCACTTCGGGCTGGAGTCCGTGACGCTGCTCGGCCATTCCTGGGGCGCGCGGCTCGCCCTGCACTACGCGCTCGCGCATCCGGAGCGGGTGACGCGGCTGGTGTACGTCTCGGGCACCGGGATCGGACCGGAGTCCGCCTGGCACCCGGAGTTCGTACGGAACCTGCGCTCCGCGATCGGCGAAGATCTGCCGCGCTGGGAGGAGCTGAGGTCCGGGGAGCGGCTCACGGAGGCGCAGGAGCGCGAGATGTGCGTGCTCCAGTGGGCGGCGGACTTCGCGGGACCGGACCGGGAACGGGCGCGCGTGCTGGCCGAGCGGATGGCCACGCCCTGGTTCGGCGTCAACTCCGAGTGCCATGCGGAGATCGTCGCCGAGACGAGGACGATGAGCGAACATCAGCTCCACGTGGCGTGCGGCGGGCTGAGGGTGCCGGTCGTCATCGTGGACGGCGCACAGGACCTCCGGCCGCGGCGGGCGGTGGACTCGCTGGCGCAGGCCCTGCCGGATGTCGGGCGGGTGACGCTCGCGGGGGCGGGGCACATGCCGTGGGCGGAGGACCCGGCGGGGTTCGCCGCGGCGGTCGCGCCTTAGCGGGGTGGCGGGAGGGGGCGGGGAGGAGCGGCCCCGCGGGGCTTGCGGCCGGGGCTCCGCCCCCGGCCCCTGGCCCCGGTCCCTGACCCCGGTCCTCAACCGCCGGAGGGGCCGGAGGCCGCCGTGAGCACCGTGCCCTGCGCGACCGCGCACAGCGTCTCGGTGCCCGCCTCGTCCGCCACGTACAGGTCGCAGCGGCACACCGCCTGCCGGCGGCCGCCGTGCACGACGGCGGCGCGGGCGATCAGCGTCGCACCGGTCGCGGGGCGTACGTACTGGATGGAGAAGCCTCCTGTGAGGACGGCGGGGCCGAGCGCCGCGCCGCCCGCGAAGGTGAGGGCGTTGTCGGCGGCGTACGCCAGGACTCCCCCGTGCAGGAAGCCGTTCTGCTGGCGCAGTTCGTCACGGATGTCCACTTCGAGTACGGCTTCGCCGTCCCCGAACGCCGTGATCCGCGCGCCGAGCAGTCGGCTGAACGGCTGGCTGTCCAGGGCCTTGCGGGCCGAGGCCAGGTCGAAACCGGCGCTCACCACCGCACCTCCAGACGTCGTACACCCCGCATGAGCAGTCCGGGCAGCCACTCCAGCGGGCCGGCGCCGGGGGCGAGCGCCAGGTCCGGGCAGCGTTCCAGGAGCGTGCGGACGGCGATGCGGCCCTCCATGCGGGCCAGCGGTGCGCCCAGGCAGAAGTGCAGGCCGTGCCCGAAGGCGAGATGGCCCGGACCTCTGCCCTTCCCCGTGTTCCCCGTGACCGCTGTGCGCGTGATGTCGAAACGGTCCGGGTCGGGGAAGCGGGCGGCGTCGCGGTCGGCGGCGGCGAGGGAGACCAGGACCGACTCGCCGGCCGGTATGACGAGGCCGCCCACGTCGAAGGGCTCGCGGGCGAAGCGGTACGTGGTGTTCTCCACGGGGCCGTCGTAGCGCAGCATCTCTTCGACCGCGCTGTCGATGAGGCCGAAGTCGGCGCGCAGGGAGGCCATCTGGTCCGGGTGGGCGAGGAGCGCCCGTACTCCGTTGGAGATCAGGTTGACGGTGGTCTCGTGGCCCGCGATCAGCAGCAGGAAGGCCATACCGATGAGTTCGTCGGGGGTGAGCCGGTCGCCGTCCTCGTCCCGCGCCCTGATCAGCGCGCTCATCAGATCGTCGCCGGGCGACGAGCGCTTGTCCTCGACGAGTGCGGCAAGATACTCCCCCATGGCCCGCACGGCCGCGCCCTCCGCGTCAACGCCGGCCGGCGCGACGATCTCGTTGGACCAGCCGCGGAAGGAGGCGCGGTCCAGGTCGGGCACGCCGAGCAGTTCGCAGATGACGGTCATGGGCAGCGGGAAGGCGAGGGAGTCGACGAGGTCGGCCGTGCGGTTTTCGCCGGCCGTCATCGCGTCGAGGAGTTCGTCGGTGACGCGCTGGACCTGGGGCCGCAGCGCCTCGATCCTGCGCGCGGTGAACTCCCGGGCGACGAGCCCCCGCAGCCTCGTGTGGTGGGGCGGGTCGGACTCCAGCATGTTGGTGCCGAGCGGGTTGCCGGCCGAGGTCCCGTCCCACAGGCCCGAGACCCGCCAGTCCTTGCTGAGCCGCGGGTCGGCGAGCGCCCGCCGCGCCTCGTCGTGGCCGACGATCAGCCACACCTCTCCCGCGGCCTCGGTCCGGATCCGGTGGACGGGGCCGGCTGCGCGCAGTTTCGCGTAGTACGGATACGGATCCGCCGCGAACTGCTCGGCGTGGTCACTGAGATCGACGACCGTCATGCTCCCCCCCTCTTCCGGCTCTTGCGCCTCTTCGGTGTCTGCCCGGTCAGCCTACGTCGCCGCCCTCGTCGAGGAGGCCCGCGTCGTGCGCCGGCAGCGCGCCGGACACGGCTGTTGAGGCCCGGCTCGGCCAGGACGCGCGGCACGTGGGGCTTGGCGGTGGGCACGCTCATGTACAGCGACGCGGCCATCTGCGCGTGGGACCGTCCGCGCCCGGCGGCGACCGCGGCCCCGGCGCCCTCGGCCGCCTCCCCCACGGTCTCGATGTCGTCGTCGGCCCCGCCGGGCATGAAGGTGGGACCGGCCGGCCCGTACCCGCTGCTCGTCGTCGACGGCGAGCAGCCCGACGGCGGTCGTGGGCATGGCCCTGATGGTCTCCGCCGACCGCTTCCGCCGGGTCTAGGTCCTGGCGGCGCGGCGGCCCCACGCCGTCCCGGCCAGCACCAGTACGCCGCCCGCGAGACCCAGCGCGCCCAGGCGTTCGCCGCCGATCGCGATGCCCACGGCCGCCGCCCACAGCGGTTCCGTGCCCAGCAGCAGGCTGACACGGGAGGGGGAGGTGCGGCGTACCGCCCACATCTGCACGAAGAAGGCGAAGAGCGTGCAGAAGACCGAGAGGAAGACCAGGCCCAGCCACTCGCGCGGACTGAAGCCCGCCGCGACCGTCCAGGGGGCGGGGCCGGTGCCGGGCGCGGCGGCGAGAACCGCGAACACGGCCACGGCGCCGCCCAGTTGGACCGTGGTGAGCGAGAGCGCGTCGGCGCCGCGCACGGACTTCATCCTGGCCATCGCGAGCACGTGCACGGTACGGGCGAGGGCCGCCAGCAGCATCAGCAGATCGCCGAGGGAGGGGGTGGTGAAGCCGCCGCCCTGGGTCAGCAGCACCACACCGGCCACCGAGAGGCCCGCCGCGCCCAGGAAGGCGCGGGACGGCCTGTTCCGCGTCACCACGGCCTCGGCGAGCGGGGTGAAGATCATGGTGAGGCTGATGATGAGCCCGGCGTTGGTCGCCGAGGTGTGCACGACGCCGTAGGTCTCCAGCAGGAAGATCACACTGAGTACGAGCCCGAGCAGCCCCGCGCCGCGCCACTGGGCGGCGTTCAGCGCGCGCAGTTTCCGCCACCCGGCGGCGGCCAGGACGGGCAGCACGACGGCGAAGCGCAGGACCAGGACGGCCACCACGGTCTGCGCGGTGGTGATCTCCTTGGCCGCGAGGTAGCTCGCGCCCCAGACGACCGCGACCAGCAGCAGGGGAACGTCGGTGAGCCACGCCGCCCGGCCCGGCGGCGCGAGGCCGGACGCGGGCGTGGGAGCGGGCGCGGGTACGGCGGTCGGCGATGGTGCGGCGGCCACGGGCGCGGTCTCCCCCGGGAAGGGTGGTGTGGAGACGTCGGCGGCTCGCACGCGGAGCGATCACCGTACCCGGGCGGGGGTCACTGGTCGAGCCCGAATGCGCGGTACTCCGGGCGGCCCACGGGCCGGTAGGTGTGGAGGGCGGTCCCGGACTCGGTGGTGCTGCTCTCCGTCAGCTCGAACGAGGTCGGCAGGCCGCCTTCCTCGAACAGCCGCTGCCCCGCGCCGAGGACGACCGGGTAGACCAGCAGGTTGTACTCGTCGATGAGGTCGTGGCGCATCAGGGTCTTGGCGAGCTTGCCGCTGCCGTGGATCTGGAGCTCGCGGCCGGGTTGCTCCTTGAGCCGCGAGACCTCCTGCACGACGTTGCCGGAGATGACGGTGGAGTTGTTCCAGTCCGCCTTGTCCAGCGTCGTGGACACGACGTACTTGGGGAGGTTGTTGAGACGGCTCGCGACCGGGTCGTTCTCGTCGGTCACCTTCGGCCAGTAGCCCGCGAAGATCTCGTACGTACGCCGGCCGAGCAGGAAGGCGTCGACGCGGCCGAGGACCGCGTCGACGAAACGGCCCATGCCCTCGTCGGCGAAGGGTACGAGCCAGCCGCCCTGCTCGAACCCGCCGCTGGTGTCCTCCTCGGGGCCGCCCGGCGCCTGCATGACGCCGTCGAGCGTGAGGAACGTGGTGAGCGTGATCTTCATGGTCGCGGCCCTTCTTCGTTACGTGTCATTACGTGTCACCAGCTCCGACTCCCCGCTCGCACGGAACTCATCGGCGGATCCGGACACCGCGTCCGTTTGCCGCCAGCACCCGCGGCCTCCCGCCGGTTTCCTTGAATCCGCAACCACTACTGACTTTCGCGGACCCGAGGAAGAGGCATTCGACATGGCTTCACTGAACGGCAGGACGGCTCTCGTCACCGGCGGCAGCCGGGGCATCGGCGCGGCGATCGCCCTGCGGCTGGCGCAGGAGGGCGCGGACGTGGCCCTCACGTACGTACGGGACGAGCAGGGCGCCCGGGAGGTCGTCCAGAAGATCGAGTCGGCGGGCCGCCGAGGCATCGCCCTGCGGGCCGACGCGGCGGACCCGGCGGCGGTCACCGCCGTGGTGGGCCGCGCCGCCGACGAGCTCGGCCGCCTCGACATCCTGGTCAACAACGCCGGAATCGGCGTACTCGGCCCGGTCGAGACCCTCACCCTCGCGGACATCGACCAGGTGCTGGCCGTGAACGTACGGGCGGTCTTCCTGGCCTCGCAGGCCGCCGCCGGCAGGATGGAGCGCGGCGGCCGGATCATCCCCATCGGCAGCTGCATGGCCCAGCGGGTGCCGGGTCCCGGCGGAACGCTCTACACGACGAGCAAGGCGGCGCTGACCGGCCTGACGAAGGCCCTCGCGCGGGAGCTGGGCGACCGGGGCATCACGGTCAACCTCGTCCACCCGGGACCGATCGACACCGGCATGAACCCGGCGGACGGCCCGTACGCCGCGTCGCAGAGCGAGCTGACGGCCCTCGGCCGGTTCGGCACCGCGGACGAGGTCGCGTCGGTGGTCGCCTTCCTGGCGAGCGGCGAGGCCGCCTACATGACGGGGTCCGAGGTGGTGGTCGACGGCGGCCACGCCGCGTGACGCCACGCTCGGGCCGGCGGAAAAGGGACGGAGTGCACCGGGGCCGTCGCGTCCCGGTGCACTCCGCGTTCAGGGGCGCCGCGGTGGCGTCAGCCGCCCAGTTCCTGGTGGCGGGCCGCCAGGCGCGACGCCCCCGCCTGCGTCAGGGAGCCGAAGAGGCGCAGGCGCGAGATGCCGCCGTCCGGGAAGATGTCCATCCGGATCTCGGTGGCCGCCGGGACCGCGCCCAGCACGAAGCGGTGGTTCGTGTCGGGCTGGAGCCGGGTCCGGGGCAGGATCTCGGTCCACTCGCCGTCGGCGCCGTCGCGCGCCGAAAGCGCCGCCCAGCCGGCCGAGTTGCCCTTGAGGTACGCCGTGTCGATCTCGACGGCGCGGATCTCGGCCTGCTCCACCAGGTGGTAGTGGATCCAGTCGTTGCCCTTGTCGCGGCGGCGGCGCGTCTCCCAGCCGTCGTCCATCTTGTGCGAGCGGCCCGGCTGGATGGTGTGGGTGGCCGGGGAGTAGAAGCGGTCGGAGGCGTCCTCGACGCGGCCGCCGTTCTCCAGGGCGACGAGGTCGAACGTACCGAGGGTGGCGAGCCAGGCCGGGTCGGGCGCGACCTCGCCGTAGACGCGCAGGCGGGCGATGCCGCCGTCGGGGTGCTGGTTGACGCGCAGGTGGGTGAAGCGCTGCTCGACGTCGACGGCGAAGCCGTTGGCCGCGTGGCCGCCGACTGCCGTACGGGGTACGAGGGTTACCCACTTCACGTCGCCGGAGAGGAGTTCCTCGGGCGAGGGCGAGCCGGGTACCGACGTCGCCTCGACCGAGACCGCCTGCGGGTAGTTGCCGCGGAAGTGGGCGGTGTCGATGACGATCCCGCGTACGACGCCGGGCGCTCCCAGGCGTACGAGCGCCCAGTCGTGGTCCTCTTCCGTCGGGTGGGGCTGCTGGGCGCTGACGCCACGGCGGCGGCGGGTCTCCCAGCCGTCCATGATCTTGCCCTTGTGGCCGAAGTGCTCCGGGTCGAACTCCGCCGCGCCGGGCCGCAGCATGTTCTCGCGCTCGGCGAAGAACTCGTCGTTGGCGGCGATCACACCCGCGCCGAGCCGCCGGTCGGCGAGGTCCGCGAAGTGCGTGAAGGGGAAGTCGGCGGTGCGGTAGTCGGCGTACGGGTCGCCGCCGCCGTACGGGTTCGCGTCACCGGTGAAGGAGGGGGTCGCCACGATCAGTTGTTCCTTTCGAGCAGCCGGCCGGTCGGCTCGGCCAGGGTGCCGTTGTGGGCGATACGTACGCCCCGCAGCCAGGTCGACCTGACGACGCCCCGCAGGGTCTTGCCCGCGTACGCCGTCACCTGGTTGCGGTGGTGGAGTTCGGCCGGGTCGACGGTGAAGGTCTCGTCGGGGGCGAGGACCGCGAAGTCGGCGTCGCGGCCGGCCTCGATGGCGCCCTTCTGCGGCAGCCCCGCGAGCCCGGCCGGCGCGGCGGACATCCAGCGGACGACGTCCTCCAGCGAACGGCCGCGGCGCCGGGCCTCGGTCCAGATCGCCGGGAGGCCCAGCTGGAGCGAGGAGATCCCGCCCCACGCGGAGGCGAAGTCGGGGGTCTTGAGGTCGGTGGTGCAGGGCGAGTGGTCGGAGACGATGCAGTCGATCGTGCCGTCCGCGAGCCCCTCCCACAGCGCGTCCTGGTTCTCGGCCTCGCGGATCGGCGGGCAGCACTTGAACTCGGTGGCCCCGTCCGGGACTTCCTCGGCCGTGAGGGTGAGGAAGTGCGGGCAGGACTCGACCGTGACGCGTACGCCGTCACGCTTGGCGGCGGCGATGAGCGGCAGCGCGTCCGAGGACGACAGGTGCAGTACGTGGACGCGGGCGCCGAGCCGCTTGGCGTGCGCGATCAGACCCTCGATCGCGGTGTTCTCGGCGTCGCGCGGCCGGGAGGCGAGGAAGTCGGCGTACGCCGGACCGCTCTTCTGCGGGGCGGTCTCCAGGTGGTGCGGGTCCTCGGCGTGGACGATCAGCTGGCCGCCGAAGCCGGTGATCTCGGCCATCGACCGGGCGAGCTGCTCCTGGTCGAGCTCCGGGAACTCCTCCACGCCCGAGGGCGAGAGGAAGCACTTGAAGCCGAAGACTCCGGCGTCGTACAGCGGCCGCAGGTCCTTCACGTTGGAGGGGATCGCTCCGCCCCAGAAGCCGACGTCGATGTGCGCCTTGCTGCGGGCGACGTCCTGCTTGGTGCGCAGGTTCTCGACCGTGGTGGTGGGCGGGAGGGAGTTGAGCGGCATGTCGAGGAGCGTGGTGATGCCGCCGGCCGCCGCCGCGCGGGTGGCGGTCCAGAATCCCTCCCACTCGGTGCGGCCCGGGTCGTTGACATGGACGTGGGTGTCGACGAGGCCGGGGAGCAGGACGTCGTCCCCGAAGTCCTCCAGCCGGGCCCCGGCCGGCACCTCGGCGTCGTGCGGCAGCACAGCCGCGATCTTCCCGCCGGCGACGGCCACCGATGCGGCGCGCGTCCCGTCGGGGGTGATGACGCGCGTCGAGCGCAGTACCAGGTCCACGTCGGACACCCTGCCCCTCACTTCCGTAGAGAAATTCAGTCCCGAGCCATTCAACGCCGCGACATTTCAACGAACTGTTGAAGGAGTCTTCACTTCGGGGTCGGGTCCGTCAAGACCCCCCTCACCCCCTGAGACCCCTGTGACCTGCGCGGGGATCACGCCCTGGGCCGTCCCGCACCGAGCCGTCCCGCACCGAGCCGTCCCGCGCCGAGCCGTGCGGCGGCGGCCCGGGGCCGGCGCCCTCCTCTGCGGCGGGCCGGACGGAGGCGGGCACCGGTTCGGTGACGCCGGGGCCCGGGGCGGCTCCGCGCACGGCACCCCACACTTAGAGGTTTCCACAAAGCGGAAGCGGAATTTCGCGTGGCAGAACGTAGTTATCCACAGGCAGAGCGTCAAGAGATCCTTCGAAGCGACGGCAGACACAGGGACAAACACCCTCTGACCGGCGAGGACGTCTTGACGAGGACCGTGTGCTCCGGGCAGGCGACAGGTAGGCTGCTGCCTTGCCCATCCGCCTCGAAAGGACCGTTGACGTGCCGTCGTCCAACGCCACCACCGACGCTTCCAAGCCCGCTGCGCCCACCGGTGGTGTCCAGTCCCTTGAGCGCGCCTTCGACCTGCTGGAGCGGATGGCCGACGCGGGCGGCGAGGTCGGGCTCAGCGAGCTCTCCGCCAGCAGCGGCCTTCCGCTGCCCACCATCCACCGCCTGATGCGCACGCTCGTCGCCTGCGGTTACGTACGTCAGCAGACGAACCGCCGCTACTCGCTGGGCCCGCGCCTGATCCGTCTCGGTGAGAGCGCGTCCCGGCTGCTCGGCACCTGGGCCCGCCCGTACCTCGCGCGCCTGGTCGAGGAGACCGGCGAGACCGCGAACATGGCGCTGCTCGACGGCGACGAGATCGTGTACGTCGCCCAGGTGCCCTCCAAGCACTCGATGCGGATGTTCACCGAGGTGGGCCGCCGGGTCCTCCCGCACTCCACGGGCGTCGGCAAGGCGCTCCTCGCGCACACCCCGCCGGAGGAGGTGCGCGCGCTGCTCGCCCGTACGGGCATGCCGACCGCAACCGAGAAGACGATCACCACCCCGGACGGTTTCCTGGAGGCCCTGGAGCAGGTCCGCCGGGCCGGTTACGCCGTGGACGACGGCGAGCAGGAGATCGGTGTCCGCTGCCTGGCGGTACCGGTCCCCAACTCCCCCACCGCCGCGGCCATTTCCATCTCGGGTCCGGCGGGCCGGGTGACGGAGGCGGCGACCGAGAAGATCGTCCCGGTGCTCCAGGAAGTCGCCGAGGACCTCTCGGCCGCGCTCGCCAGCAACGGCGCCCAGGGCTGACCCCGCCCGAGACCGCGGGCCCGGGCCACGGGCCGGGCCCGCGGTCTCGGGCCCCGCAGGTCAGCCCGCGGGCCGGGCCGAGACGCGGCCGTCCGCCATCGTCACCACTGCGTCCATCCGCTCCAGGTGCGCGCGGTCGTGCGTGACCAGCACCGTCGCCGTACCGCGCTCGCGCGTCAGCGCGACCAGCAGGTCGAGTACGGCCGCGCCCCGCTCGTGGTCGAGGGCGCTGGTCGGCTCGTCGACCAGGAGGACCGCCGGTTCGTTCATCAGGGCGCGGGCGATGTTCACCCGCTGGCGCTGACCGCCGGACAACTGGTGCGGGCGGCGGTCGGCCCGGTCCGTGAGGCCCACCGCGTCCAGCAGCTCCCGGGCCCGGTCACGGGCCCGGCGCGGCGGGCGCCTTGACAGGTGGGCCATCACCTGGAGCTGTTCGGCCGAGGTGAGGGACGGCAGCAGGTTCGGCTGCTGGAAGACGATGCCGATGCGCGTGCGCCGCAGCTCCGCCTTCTCGGCCCGGCTCAGGGGGCCCGTGTCCGTACCGTCGACGATCACCCTTCCGCGGTCCGGGGAGACCAGCGTCGCGGCGACCGCGAGCAGGCTGGACTTGCCGGAGCCCGACGGGCCGACGACGGCCGTGAGCGAACCCGCGGCGACGTCGAGGCCGACGTCGTCGAGCGCGGTCAGGCGGGAGTCGCCGTCGGGGTAGGTGAGGGTCACTTCCGTGAGGGAGAGGGTCATCGGGCGCTCCCGAGGGCTACGAGGGGATCGACGGCGGTGATGCGCCGGACGGAGAGGGCGGCGCCGGCCACGCCGAGGGCCGCTATGACGGCGGCGGGGACGAGCAGCGTCGCCGGTTCGAGTACGAACGGGACCTCGCCGCCGGCGACGGCGCCGCCGATCAGGGTGGCGAGTGCGGTGCCCAGGGCCGTACCGGCGCAGAGCAGCAGGACGGCCTGGCCGAGCGCGTCGCGCAGCAGGTAGGGCGTGGAGGCGCCGAGCGCCTTGAGGACCGCGATGTCGCCGCTGCGCTGGATCGTCCAGACCGTGAAGAACGCGCCGACGACGAGCGCCGAGATGACGAAGAGGAAGCCGCGCATCAGCTGGAGCGAACCGTTCTCCGCCCGATAGGAGGCAAGGGCGCTCAGCGATCCGTCGAGGGTGCGGGTCACGGTGCCCGCGGCCCTGTCGCCCGCCGCTAGGTCCGCGCCCCCTCCGGTGGTCAGGACGACGACCGTGGCCTGCCGCTGGTCGGTGGTGCCGCTGCGGCCGAGCCGCTGCCAGTCGTCGAGCGCGATCCACATCACGGGCGTGTGGCTGTACGAGGCCTCGCCCCCGACCGCGGCGACGGTCACCTCCACGCCGGCGATCCGCACCGTGTCACCGGGTCCGGCGGCCAGGTCCTCGGCCGCCGGGGCGGACAGCACGGCCCGGCCGGCCCCCAGGCCCTTCGCCGGGGCGAGCCCCGAGTCCGGCTCGACACCGAACGCCGACACCGCGGCCGTCCTGTCGCCCGCGCTCGCGTTGACCGTACGGATGCCCAGCGGCTGCGCACCGGTGACGCCGGGCTGCCGGGCCCACCTCTGCCAGGCCGTCCGCGTCACCGAGGAACTGGTGAACGACACCTCCTGCCCCTCGGGCGGCCGGCCGAAGGCCAGCCGGTCGGCCGGCAGCGAGGTGAGGGCCGAGGTGTTGTCCCTGGCCAGCCCGGCGGTGAGGCCGGACAGCAGCCCCACGAGCAGCGTGATCAGCACCACGACCGTGCCCATGAGCGCGAACCGGCCCTTGGCGAACCGGAGGTCTCTCCATGCAACGAACATGGTTCCCAGCCTGGTCCCGGGGGCGGACGAAAACATCGCGCCACGGATCGCCACGACATCAATCTTTTGATTGACCAGGCGGCGGCGCCCGAGCCCTACGCTGGAAAGCCATGGATCCCCGCTTCTCCCCCTCCTCCCCTCCCCCCGCTCCCGTGCTGCGCGCGCTGCGCCTGTGCCTGCACGCACTGCTCGCGGGGCTCCTCGCGCTCGCCGCCGTGAAGGCCGTCGTCGACGACGCCCCGCACGCGACCGCGGTGGTCGTCGCGGCCGTCACGACGGCCGTCGTCTACGCCCTCGGGGCCCTGAGCCCCGCCGTCGACCGCTCGCCCCGGGCCGCCGCCGCATGGCTCGGCGCGCTGGGCGTCGCCTGGCTGATACTGCTGGCCCTGTCCCCCGACGGCCTGTGGACGGCGTTCCCCCTCTACTTCCTCCAGCTGCGCCTGCTGCCGGCGCGCTGGGGCCTGGCCGCCGTCGCCGCGACGGCCGCCGCCGCCATCGCCGGTTTCGTCCTGCACGGGCAGGCGGTGACGCCGGGCACCTTCATCGGGCCACTGCTCGGCGCCGCCGTGGCCGTGGCGACGGTCCTCGGCCACCAGGCGCTGTACCGGGAGAGCGAGCGGCGCCGCGAGCTCATCGAGGAGCTGATCGCGACCCGCGAGGAGCTCGCCGCCGCCGAGCGGACGGCCGGCACGCTGGCCGAGCGCGAGCGGCTGGCCCGCGAGATCCACGACACGCTCGCCCAGGGCCTGTCCAGCATCCAGCTGCTGCTGCGCGCCGCCGAACGCACGCTGCCCGGCGGCGATCCGGCCGCCGTCCATGTCCGGCGGGCGCGGGAGGCGGCGCAGGACAATCTCGCCGAGGCGCGCCGTTTCGTACGGGCACTGACCCCGCCCGGCCTGGAGCACGGCTCGCTGACCGCCGCCCTGGAGCGGCTGTGCGCGGCGACTGTGGGGCCCGCCGTGCGGTTCGGCGTGAGCGGTACGCCCGTGGAGCTGCCCACTCCGTACGAGGTGGCGCTGCTCCGCGTCGCCCAGTCCGCGCTCGCCAACACGGTCCGGCACGCGGACGCGGCCCGCGCCGGGGTCACGCTCAGCTTCATGGACACCTCGGTGGCGCTGGACGTCGTGGACGACGGCTCCGGCTTCGACCCCATGGCGCCCCGTGCGCGGACGGGCAGCGGCTTCGGCCTGCCCGCGATGCGCTCACGGGCCCGCTCGCTCGGCGGCACGCTGAGCGTCGAGTCGGCGCCGGGACAGGGCACGGCCGTCGCGATCACCCTTCCCCTGCCCGCCGGAGACACCGCATGACCACCTCCGAGGTTCCCGGCGTCACCGGCGCCCCCGTGCGGCTGCTGCTCGCCGACGACCATCCCGTCGTCCGGGCGGGCCTGCGGGCCCTACTCGACACCGAGGAGGACTTCGTGGTCGTCGCGGAGGCGGCGACCGCGGAGCGGGCGGTGGAGCTCGCCGCGGCCGAGCAGATCGACGTCGTACTGATGGACCTCCAGTTCGGGCCGGGCAGGATGCACGGCTGCGAGGCCACCGCCGCGATCACGGCGCGGCCCGGCGCGCCCCGGGTCCTCGTCCTGACGACGTACGACACGGACGCCGACATCCTGGCGGCGGTGGAGGCGGGCGCGAGCGGCTATCTGCTCAAGGACGCCCCGCCCCAGGAGCTGTCGGGCGCGGTCCGTACGGCGGCGGCCGGGCAGTCGGCGCTGGCGCCGGCCGTGGCGCACCGGCTGATGGACCGGATGCGGACCCCCACGCAGGCGCTGACGCGGCGCGAACTGGAGGTGCTCCAGCTGGTCGGGGAGGGCCTGTCCAACCTGCAGATCAGCAAGGAGCTCTTCCTGAGCCAGGCGACCGTCAAGTCCCATCTGGTGCACATCTACGCCAAGTTGGGCGTGGACTCGCGGACCTCCGCGGTGGCGGCGGCGACGGCCCGCCGGCTGATCCGGCGGTGACATGGGGCCGGCGGCGCACCGGCACGGCGGGCGGGCGGAGGGCGGCACGGTACGCGCCGCCGACGTCGTGGAGGGGATGCCGGCGTGAAGCGGTGGAGGGGCGGACCGGGTCCCGGTCCGCCCCTCCACCGCCGCGTCTTCGTACCGTTCCGTACCGTCAGTCGCGCCCGAAGAGCTCGACCGCGTCGCGCACCCGCGCCGTCGCCCCGGCCAGTACGCCGACCGAGCCGACCGACGCCGCGACCAGCAGCAGCGAACGCCGCAGCCGCATGACCTCGGGTGCGCCGCCGAGCGCCATGGCGTGCAGCGACGCCAGTTCGTCCTCCGCGACTCCCCGGTCGGGCAGTTCGGCGGGGTGGGCGGCGAGTTCGCGGCGGAGCCGCGAGACGGCGGCACGCAGCTCCGTCACACGCGGATCCGCACCGTTTCCGGTCGCACGCCGGTGTTCCACACTTCTCAGCACAGTTCTCCCCCTCGCACAGTGATGTGCAGGTCTTGCCAGCGGTTCAGCCCGTACGCCGCTGGTCGGACGGCGTACCCAAGAGCCGGGGGCCAGTTAACGTCAATCGGAGGGCTGTCCGCCACTTGGCGGCCGGCCTCAGCTTTCCGGTGAGGAGGCGGCGGCGTCGCGCCAGACGGTCAGGTCCAGGGTCATGCAGTCACTGGGCGAATCCTCGGCCGAGAACCCCTGGACCGTGACCAGGCCCACGTGCCCCGTGCCGGCGGTGAGGTCGACGCCCTTGCAGTCGGCCGGGTCGGGGCCGGGTCGTCTCCCGCGAGAGGCTGGAACACCTGAGAGGCACTGCCCCGGTCCGGCTGCCGACCACTCATCACCTCATGTCTCCCACGCCGAACGCCGATACGGAACGGAACCCTGTCCCAGGAGGAGCCGCCGGTGTCCGCCCCGATGAGGTATGCAGAGCCCATGGCACACACACGGGACGACGGGGCTCCGGAGATCGCGGGGCTGCTGCTGGCCGCGGGCGGCGGGCGGCGGCTCGGCGGGCGGCCGAAGGCGCTGCTGGAGCACCGGGGGCGGCCGCTGGTCGAGCACGCGGTACGGGTACTGCGCGAGGGCGGCTGCGGTCCGGTGCACGTGGTGCTGGGCGCGGCGGCCGAGGAGGTGCGGGCCCGCGCCGACCTGAGCGGGTGCGTACTGGTCGACAACCCCCGGTGGGACGAGGGGATGGGCTCGTCGCTGCGGGCCGGTCTGGCGTCCCTGGCCGGTACGGGGGCTTCGGCCGCGCTCGTCTCGCTGGTCGACCAGCCGGGGATCGGCGCGGCGGCGGTGGGCCGGGTGGCGGCGGCGTACCGCTCCCCTTCGAGCCTGGTGGCGGCGGCGTACGGCGGCAGGCGCGGGCATCCGGTGCTCTTCGGCGCCGAGCGGTGGGCGGACATCCGGACGACTGCGGTGGGCGACCGGGGGGCACGCGCCTATCTGAAGCAGTACGAGGACGCCGTCACGCTCGTCGAGTGCGGGGATGTGGCCTCGGCGTACGACATCGACACCGTGGAGGACTTGATCCACTTGGAGTGACCGGTGTGGCACTCAGAGACAGTTTCTGTCGACTCGGAGAATCTCGACGTCAACAGACCGTTGAACTTCCATCATGAGGAAACTACTATCCACACGTCAGAAGCGCCCTGTACTACCGACGGCGCCCGCGACCGTATCCCGGAGCCATGGCACTCTGTGCCGTTCGCAGGCGACCCGGCGGCCGTCAGGCGTCGCCCGCCTAAGGAGTGACAGCTCATGTCCGCACCAGCGCCGTCCCCGCTGGCCATCGTCGATGCCGAGCCCCTGCCCCGGCAGGACGAGGTCCTGACCGACGCGGCCCTCGCCTTCGTGGCCGAGCTGCACCGGCTGTTCACGCCGCGCCGTGACGAGCTCCTCGCCCGCCGCGCCGAGCGCCGTGCCGAGATCGCCCGTACCTCCACGCTGGACTTCCTCCCGGACACCGCACAGGTCCGTGAGGGCGACTGGAAGGTCGCGCCGGCCCCGGCCGCGCTCAACGACCGCCGCGTGGAGATCACCGGTCCGACCGACCGCAAGATGACCATCAACGCCCTGAACTCGGGCGCGAAGGTCTGGCTCGCCGACTTCGAGGACGCGTCCGCCCCCACGTGGGAGAACGTCGTCCTCGGCCAGCGCAACCTGATCGACGCGTACGCGCGCCGGATCGACTTCACCGACCCCAGGTCCGGCAAGTCGTACGCCCTGAAGGCGGACGAGGAGCTGGCGACCGTCGTGATGCGGCCCCGCGGCTGGCACCTCGACGAGCGCCACCTGCGCTTCGACGGCCGTCCGGTGCCGGGCGCCCTCGTCGACTTCGGCCTGTACTTCTTCCACAACGCCAAGACCCTCATCGAGCTCGGCAAGGGCCCGTACTTCTACCTGCCGAAGACCGAGTCGCACCTCGAGGCCCGCCTGTGGAACGAGATCTTCGTCTTCGCGCAGGACTACGTCGGGATCCCGCAGGGCACCGTCCGCGCAACCGTCCTGATCGAGACGATCACGGCGGCGTACGAGATGGAGGAGATCCTCTACGAGCTGCGCGACCACGCGGCCGGGCTCAACGCGGGCCGCTGGGACTACCTCTTCTCCATCGTCAAGAACTTCCGTGACGGCGGGGCGAAGTTCGTCCTCCCGGACCGCAACGCCGTGACGATGACGGCCCCGTTCATGCGGGCGTACACCGAGCTGCTCGTCCGCACGTGCCACAAGCGCGGCGCGCACGCGATCGGCGGCATGGCGGCCTTCATCCCGTCCCGCAAGGACCCCGAGGTCAACAAGGTCGCCTTCGAGAAGGTCAAGGCCGACAAGGACCGCGAGGCCGCCGACGGCTTCGACGGCTCGTGGGTCGCCCACCCGGACCTGGTGCCGATCGCCATGGCGTCCTTCGACGCGGTCCTGGGTGACAGGCCCCACCAGAAGGAGAAGCTGCGCGAGGACGTCTCGGTGGCGCCCGGCGACCTGATCGCCATCGACTCGCTGGACGCGGTCCCGACGTACGAGGGCCTGCGCAACGCCGTTCAGGTCGGCATCCGTTACATCGAGGCGTGGCTGCGCGGTCTGGGCGCCGTCGCGATCTTCAACCTGATGGAGGACGCGGCGACGGCCGAGATCTCCCGCTCGCAGATCTGGCAGTGGATCAACGCGGGTGTCGTCTTCGAGAACGGCCGGAAGGCCACCTCGGAGCTGGCCCGCACGATCGCCGCCGAGGAACTCGCCGCGATCCGCGCCGAGATCGGCGAGGAGGCGTTCGCGGCCGGCAGGTGGCAGCAGGCGCACGACCTGCTGCTGACGGTCTCGCTCGACGAGGACTACGCGGACTTCCTCACGCTGCCCGCGTACGAGCAGCTGCGCGGCTGACCCTCCCCGCGCCTTCCGCTCTCCGCGCACGCCGTTCTCCGCCCCCGGTACCGCACAGCACCGGGGGCGGAGCCGTGCCGCTCCCCGGTGGCGCCGGTCAGCGCGTCACCACCGTCCGCTGCGCCGAGAAGTCGCCCCACTTCCCGTCCGGGAGCTTCGCGCGGAGCTTGATGCTGTAGCGGGTGCCGGGCGGCTCGCCGACCGTGAAGCGGTACGTCGCCGTGCCCGCCGGCGGGGCCGCGCCCCAGACGATCGTCGTGGCGAGCCTGCCGTTGAGGAACAGCTGGTGCTCGCGCACCTCGCCGCCGCCCCCCGTACGCGGCGGTGCCCAGCTGAGATCGACGGCGCGTACGCCCGCCTTCGTGCGGACGGCCGTCGCCTTCAGGGCGGTGGGCGCGGTGGACGGGCCGTCCCCGCGCCCCGCAGCGGTCGTCAGGTCGAGGGCGTTGCTGTCCCCCGACGCGTTCTCGGCGGCGTCCCGCGCCCGGACGGTGAAGGTGTAGACGGTGCCGGGGCGCAGGCCGGTGACCCGGGCCGTGGTGGCGGTCCCCCGCACGCTGTGGATGCGGGAGTCCTCCTGGTAGATGTCGTACGACGTGACGGCCGTGTCGTCGGCGGCCCGCCCCCAGGACAGGCGCACCGCGCCGGTCCCCTCGGCCCGGCCGCGCAGCTTCGCGGGCGCGGACGGCGCCTTCCGGTCGTCCGGCGTGGGGGCCGGGGTCGTGACGGGAACGGCCCCGCCGGGAGCCGACAGGTTGCCCGCGGCGTCGCGGGCGCGGACGGTGAAGGTGTAGGCGGTCGAGGGGGTCAGGCGGTCGATGTCGGTCATGTGGCGCGCGCCCGGCACGGTCTTGACCTTGGCGCCCTTCTCGTACACCTCGTAACCGGTGACCGCCCTGTCGTCCGTCGACCGCTCCCACATCACGTGGACCGACGTCGCGCTGCCCGCACGGGCCGTCACGCCGTCCGGTCTGGAGGGGCTCTCGGTGTCCCGGTCCGGTTCGGTCGCGCTACAGGCGGTCGCCGACAGCAGGAGCAGGGCAGAGCAGGCCAACACGGCGCATACGGTCGGGCGTTGCACGGTCGGACCCTTCGTTCGAGGGCAATGGTCCAGACCTGTATGCCATGGAGGGCGCCGCCCGGCAAGAGTGCGCGCGCGGTCCGCCACTAGGCTGACGCCCCGGAACGGACCAGAACGGACCGGATCATGGAACAGGCGGCCGCCGCATGGCGATCACGTACAGAATGTTCGACCCCCGCAGCCAGACTGCGCGCGGCCGCGACACCTCGCTCGACGTCAAGCCCGGCACCCCGGTCGTGGTCGTCGCCGGGGACGGTACGCCGCAGGGGCCGCGCCCCGTGGCGTACCTGCTGCGCGACACCTCCGGCGGGCCGAACGCGTACCTCCCGGGCGCCCGGGAGATCCTCCTGTTCGGGGACGACCGGGGCGGCGAGGTCCTCGCCTCGGTGACGACGGAACGCGGCACGGGCTTCGGGTTCGGCGGCCCGCGCTTCGCCTACCGGGTGCTGGACCCGGACGGCGCGCCGATCGGCCGCATCTGCCTGCGGCGGGGGCGGATCTTCCGGATCGGCCGGTCGCACTGGACCGTGGAGCAGGAGGGCGCGCCCCCGGTGCGCGGCTCGGCCGGCCGCCTGATGTGGTGGGCGCTGTGGTGGACGGTGCTGCTGCCCCTCAACCTGGTGCTGGTCGTCGCCGCCTTCACCGGCATGGCGCAGGACCCGGTCGCGACTCCGCGGCGCATCGTCTGGCGTGACGGCGCGGGCCGGGCGGTGATGTCCTACCGGGGCCTGGCGGGCGACTACCGCGTCCTGCAGGACCACTGGGACCCCAGGCTCGTGGCCTCCCTGGTGGCGATCCACCAGACGTACGTCTCGATCGCCGTCAGCGACAGTACGGACTGGTACCACCGGTAGGCAGAATCGTTTCGCCGGATCGTTTCACCCGGTCGTTCCGGCCGCCGGCCGACGGCCGGCGAAGACGCCCGGGGATCAGCTGGTCAGGAATTCGGTGACCTCCTGGGCGAACGGGCGGGGCTGCTCCTCGTGGATGCTGCGACCGGCCGGGATCGTGATCAGCCGGCAGTCGGGGATGAGCGCGGCCATGTCCGGCATCCGGTCCTGGGGCACGGAGCTGTCGGGACCGCCCGTGATGATCAGGGTGGGTGCGACGATCTCGCCGAGGCCCTCGAGCCAGTCCGGGTCGGGGTCGGCGAGCCGGCGCGTGATGGCCGGTACGACGGGCCAGTCGTAGTCCAGCGGCTCGTCGGGGCGCACCTCCCGCACCGCCGTACCGCCGGGGAACGGCGGCGGGGTCTCCTCCAGGACGAGCCGCTCGACGCGGTCCGCGTGCTCGTGGGCCAGCAGGCGGGCGACGACGCCGCCCATGCCGTGGCCGACCAGGCCGACCCGGTCCAGCTCCAGCTCGTCGAGGAAACCCAGTACGTCGTCCCGCATCAGCTCGATCGCGTACTCGTCGGGCCAGTCGCTCTCGCCGTGCCCGCGCAGGTCGATCGCGTAGACCCGCCATTCCTCGCCGAGCGCCTGCCCGGCCTCTTCCCAGCTCGCCGCCGAAGCGCCCAGTCCGTGCAGCAGCACGACCGGCGCTCCGTACGAATCGCCCCAGGTCCGATAGGCCAGGCGTACGTCGCCGACATCCACTACAGAGTGCTCACCCATGCCCCCGACGCTACAGGCCGGGACGGGGGGCGCCGACCGCGGCCACTCCCTACAGGCGGGCGGGCCGGCCCACGGTGGGCCACCGCATGTGGCCTGCACGGCTGCCGGGGCAGCCGCCGCCCTGGCAACGCTCGTCGGCGGTCCGGGGGCACATGCCACGCTGCGGGCGGGTGTCTGCGGCGTATCAGGGGTCTCACCGACCGATACGACGGCGTGCGGCGCGTACGGCACCGGGAAGTGCCGTACACGCCGCACGCCGTCGTATCGGTGGGCCGGTGATCGGTGGCCGGTGATCGGTGGGCGGTGATCAGTGGGCGGCCGCCGGGATCTGGTCCGGGATCTCCGGCTGGGTGACGCTCTCGTCCTCGGCGCCCTTCTTGCCGAAGTGGTTGAAGGCGAGGTTGAGGAGGATGGCCACCACGCACCCGGTACTGATGCCCGAGTCGAGCACCACCAGCAGGTCCTCGGGGAAGGCGTGGTAGAACGTGGGCGCCGCGATCGGGATCAGGCCGATGCCGAGGGCGGCGGCGACGATCAGGGCGTTCTCGCCCTTCTCCAGCGCGGCCGTGGCGAGGGTCTGGACGCCGCTGGCCGCGACCGTACCGAAGAGGACGATGCCCGCGCCGCCGAGTACCGGCAGCGGTACGAGCGCGATCACGGAGGCCAGGACCGGGCACAGGCCGAGCAGGATCAGGATGCCGCCGCCGGCGGCGACGACGAAACGGCTGCGGACCTTCGTCATGGCGACCAGGCCGATGTTCTGTGCGAAGGCGCTGCACATGAAGCCGTTGAACAGCGGGCTGATCGCGCTGCCCAGGGTGTCGGCGCGCAGGCCGCCCTCGACGGTCTTCTCGTCGGCCGGGCGGCCGACGATCTTTCCGAGGGCGAGCATGTCGGCGGTCGACTCGGTCATGCACACCAGCATCACGATGCACATGGAGATGATGGCGGCGATCTCGAACTGCGGGCCGCCGAAGTAGAACGGGGTCGGGAAGCCGACGAGGCCGGCGCTCTTGATGGCGCTGAAGTCGGTGATGCCGACCGGTATGGCGATGAGGGTGCCGACGACGAGACCGAGCAGGATCGCGATCTGCTGGAGGAAGCCGCGCAGGAGTTTGCGCAGGGCCAGGACGATCACGAAGGTCAGGGCGGCCATGCCGATGTTGGTCATCGAGCCGTAGTCGTCGGCCTGGGAGTTGCCGCCCTGCGACCAGTTGAAGGCGACGGGCAGCAGCGAGACACCGATCAGGGTGATGACGGTGCCGGTGACCACGGGCGGGAAGAAGCGCAGCAACTTGCAGAAGTACGGGGCGAGTACGAAGCCGAGGATGCCGGCCACGATGATCGCGCCGAAGATGACGGCGATGCCGTCGTGGCCCCGGTCCTTGCCGATGGCGACCATGGGGGTCACGCCGGCGAAGGACACGCCGTTGACGAAGGGGAGCTTCGCGCCGATCTTCCAGAACCCGAGGGTCTGGAGGAGGGTGGCGATACCCGCGGTGAAGAGGCTGGCCCCCATGAGGAAGGCCGTCTCCTTGACGTCGAGGCCCACCGCGGGGCCGACGATCATGGGCGGGGCCACCACACCGGCGTACATCGCGGCCACGTGCTGGAGGCCGCTGGTGAACATCTTGACGGGCGGGAGCTTCTCGTCGACCGGGTGGATCGGGTCGGGGCCGGACGGAGATCCGGACTGGGGGTCGGATTCGGCGACTGCGTCTTTGCGAAACCTGGGCTTGGCGGCCACGGCGGTTCCTCCGGTCGGTTACACGTCGGCGGGGACGTGGATGTCTGGGAGGTGGTGCGGAGCGGAGCGTTGAAGCAGGTGGTGCAGACGTGCATGACGCATGGGGGGTGTGGTGCTGTGGGGTCTTGGAGGGGGTGTGGGAGGAGACGGTCGCGGTGGCGATTTCGTCACCGTCCCCGGGGGCGCGGGCGCTTGGGCGCGCGCCCCCGGGCACAGCTGCCGTGAACCCCGCTCGGGTCCGCGGCCGCCGGCTGAGGGCCGTCCCCCTCAGCCGGACTTCCGGGGGGACTCTCAGCCCTGCGCGACGATCCGCGCGAGCCGCTGGGACTCGTCCCGCGTGGTGCGGGCGATGGCGTCCTCGTCCACCGTGGTCAGGTGGTTGTCCTCGACGACGGGCTTGCCGTCGACGAGCGACAGGGTGACCGGGGCCGCGGCGCCGAAGACGATCGCGGTGACCGGGTCGGCGATGGTGGAGTGGCCGAGGCCGTCGATCTTCCACATCACCAGGTCGGCGAGCTTGCCGGCCTCCAGCGAACCGATCTGGTCGCCGCGGCCGAGCACCTGGGCGCCGCCGTACGTGCCCAGACGCAGCGCCTGGCGGGCGCTCAGCGCTGCCTCGCGGTGCGCGCCGAGGCGGTTGATCAGCAGGGCGTTGCGCAGCTCGGTGTGCAGCTCGCCCGACTCGTTGGACGCCGTGCCGTCGACGCCGAGGCCGACCGGGACGCCGGCCTTCAGCATGTCGGGGACGCGGGCGATGCCGGCCGCGAGGCGGGCGTTGGAGGACGGGCAGTGGGCCACACCCGTGCCCGTACGGGCGAAGGCGGCGATGTCGGAGTCGTTCATGTGGACGCAGTGGGCCATCCACACGTCGCTGCCGAGCCAGCCGGTCGACTCGAAGTAGTCGGTCGGCCCCATGCCGAACAGTTCCTTGCAGAACTGTTCCTCCTCGACCGTCTCGCTGCCGTGGGTGTGCAGCCGTACGCCCAGGCGGCGGGCCAGCTCGGCGCCCTGCTTCATCAGCTCGGTGGAGACCGAGAACGGCGAGCAGGGGGCCACCGCCACCTGCGTCATCGCGCCGAAGGAGGCGTCGTGGTGCTTCTTGACGGTCTCCTCGGTCGCGGCCAGCGCGCCCTCGAGGGTCTCGACGGCGAAGTCCGGCGGCAGACCGCCGTCCTTCTCGCTGCGGTCCATGGACCCGCGGGCGAGGGTGAAGCGCACGCCCATCTCGGAGGCGGCCCCGATGACGGCGCCGGACAGGTCGCCCGAGCCCTTGGGGTAGACGTAGTGGTGGTCCATCGCGGTGGTGACGCCGCCGCGGGCCATCATCGCCAGCGAGCCCTGCGCGCCGGCCCTCGCCATGGGCTCGTCGATGCGCGCCCAGGTCGGGTACAGCGCGACAAGCCAGTTGAAGAGGTTGTGGTCGGTGGCCAGGCCACGGGTCAGCCACTGGTAGAAGTGGTGGTGCGTGTTGACCAGGCCGGGCGTGACCAGGTGCCCGGTGCCGTCGATGCGGCGTACGACGTTCTCCAGGCCCTCGGGGGCCTTGCCGGCGCCGACCGACTCGATGCGGTTGCCGGCGACGACGACGTGGCCGGAGGCGTACTCGGTGTCGTTGGCGTCGACGGTGGCGATGGCACAGTTCTCGATGATGGTGCGCGCGGCTGCCGATGATGCTGCCATGGTGCGTCCTTCTTCGCTCGGTGTTGTGGGCACGGCAGGACCCTAGGAGGATTTGAGTACCGCAGCCGCGTGGCTCCGGGTGCCGAGATGGTGAAAGAAGAGATTGAGCAGGACCGCGACCAGGGCGCCGGCGCTGATTCCGGAGCCGAGCACGGTCTGTGCCCAGGCGGGGAAATCCACGTAGAAGGTGGGCGCGGCGAGCGGGATGATGCCCGCACCGAGCGAGACCGCCACAAGGATGATGTTGGAGCTGTCGTCGAGTCCGGCCTCGGAGAGGGTACGGATGCCGCTGACCGCGATCGAGCCGAAGAGGACGATGCCCGCGCCGCCGAGTACCGGCATCGGGACGGTGGAGACGACCGCGCCGAGCACCGGGAAGGCGCCGAGGACCAGGAGCGCCCCGCCGGCGACGGCGACGACGTACCGGCTGCGCACCCTGGTGAGGGTGACGACTCCGACGTTCTGGGCGAAGGCGCTGGTCGGGAAGCCGCCGAAGACCGGGCCGACGAGCGTGGCGATGCCGTCGGTGCGCAGACCGCGGGTGATGGTCCTGCCGTTGGTCCTGCGCTCGCAGATCTCACCGAGGGCGAGCATGCCGGCCGACGATTCGGTCATCAGCACCAGCATCACGATGCACAGCGAGAGGATCGCGGCGGGCTGGAACTCGGGGGCGCCGAAGGCGAAGGGCGTGGGCAGAGCCGCGACCGGCGCGGACCTCAGCGCGCTGAAGTCGGCCATACCGAACGGGATCGCGGCGAGCGTGCCCACCAGCATGCCCAGGAGGAGCGCGACCTGCTTGACGAAGCCCTTGCCGAAGCGCTGGATCAGCAGGATGACCATGAGCGTGAAGGCGGCGAGCGCGAGGTACTCCATGGCGCCGAAGTCAGCGGCGGTCTTGTCGCCGCCCTGCGCCCAGGTGACGGGCACGGGCATCAGCGTGACGCCGATGAGGGTGATGACGACGCCGGTGACCAGGGGCGGGAAGAAGCGGAGCAGCCGGCCGAAGAAGGGGCCGACGGTGAGGCAGAAGACTCCGGCCACCATCACGGCGCCGTAGATCGCGGGGAGCTGGTGCCCGGGGGCGGTGGTCTCCGCGATGGCGAGCATCGGGGCGATGCCGGCCGAGGACGCGGCGTTCACGAAGGGCAGCCGGTTTCCGGCGAAACCGCCGATGCCGAGGGTCTGCAGGATGGTGGCGAGACCGGCGATGAGCAGGCTCGCGGCGATCAGCCGGGTCATTCCCACGGCGTCCAGGCCGACGGCCTGGCCGATGATGAGCGGAGGGGTGACCACACCCGCGTACATGGCGGCGATGTGCTGGAGGGCGGCGGGGACGAGCCGCGAAGTGGAGAGCTTTTCATCCACCGGGTGGACCGTCGGTCCTGCCAGTGGGGCGGAACACGGGCCTTCTGCTGCTTCTGCCGGCTCCGTTGCAGGCTGTGCCATGGGATGTTCCCTCCGGTCCGGGGCGCCCCCGCCCTGCTGCGGGCGGGCGGGGGCGTACCGGTCCCGCGTCAGAGGTTGGTCATGTCGACCGGGATCTTCGGCTCGACGCCGTCCCGCAGGATGGTGGCCTCGATGAGGCCGTAGGGACGGTCGGCGGCGAAGTAGACCTCGTTGTCGTTCTTCAGCCCGAAGGGCTCGAGGTCGACCAGGAAGTGGTGGTTGTTCGGCAGCGAGAAGCGGATCTCGTCGATCTCGCTCCGGCTGTTGATGACCCGCGAGCCCATCTGGTACAGGGTCTGCTGGAGCGAGAGGGAGTACGTCTCGGCGAAGGCCTGGAGGATGTGCTTCTTGGCCTGCTCGTACGACTTCTCCCAGTGGGGCATCCGGTCGTCGTCGCTGGTCCAGTTGTAGCGCCAGGCGGCGGAGACGTCGGTGCACAGGATGCGGTCGTACGCCTCCTTGAGCGTCGTGTACCTGTCCTTGACGTAGCCCCAGAACTCCGAGTTGGTGGAGTTCATGACCGTGAGGTCCTTCAGGCCGGAGATGATCTCCCACTTCTCACCGTCGAAGGTGATCTGCGTGGTGCGCAGCTCCTGGCCCTTGCGGACGAAGGAGTGGTTGACCTCGTCCGACCCGATGAACTTCGAGTTGTTGTCCGAGGTCGCGATGCGGTCCCAGGAGTACTCCTCGATCCGGATCCTGGCGCGCTGGATCGGCTCCTGCGACGTCACGAAGTGACGGGCGAGGTGGATGCCGAACTGCTCGGCGGACTCTATGCCGTACTCCTTGGCGAACGCGTACACCGTGTTCTTGGTGGTGTCCGTGGGCAGGACGTTCGCGTTGGAGCCGGAGTAGTGGACGTCGTCCATGTCGCCGGAGAGGGCGACGGAGACGTTCAGGTCCTTGATGTGGTGGGTGTCGCCGTCCCGCGTGATCCTGACGACGCGGTTCTCTGCTTTGCCGTACTGGTTCTGGCCGAGAATCGTGGGCATGTCGGTGCTAGCTCCCTCGGTATACGGAGTAGCCGAACGGGTTGAGCAGCAGCGGTACGTGGAAATGTTCGCCCGGTACGACGGCGAACGTGATCGCCACCTCCGGGAAGAACGCGCCGCTGTCCCTTACGCGGGGGGCGTCCTGCTGTGCCTCGGCTTGCTTCTTGGAGAAGTACGCCTCGGTCTCGAAGTCGAGACGTACATGGGTCGTGCCTTCCGGCAGGGCCGGCAGGTCCTTGCAGCGCCCGTCCGCGTCGGTCGCGGACCCGCCGAGCGCCACCCACTCGGCGTCACTGCCGCTGCGGGCGGTGAGCGAGACGGCGACGCCCTCGGCGGGGCGTCCGATGCTGGTGTCCAGGATGTGCGTGGACACCGAAGCAGTGGTCGCGGTGCTCATCAGTCTCTGTCCTCTTCGTGCTGTTCTACGAGACGGGTCAGCCGGATTCGGTTGATCTTCCCGAGTTCGGTGCGCACGATCTCACGCTCCGCCTCGGCGGTGTTGCCGATCCGGTCCCGCATCGCGTCACGCATCTGCTCCCCGGTCGCACCGGTGGCGCAGATCAGAAAGACATGTCCGAACTTCTCCTGGTAGGCCAGGTTCAGTTCGAGCATCTCGGCCTTGAGTTCCTCGGACGCTCCGGCCATCCCCCGCTGCTCGCGGGAGGAGGTCGGGTCTCCGGGCTTGGGCCGGCCGATCGGCGGGTGGCCCGCCATCGCTTCGGCCAGATCTTCGGTGGTCAGTTCGGCCGTGGCGGCGTCACTGGCGAGGAAGAGGGCTTCCGCGGTGGCGTACGGGCGCTGGGCGAGCAGTGTGCTCCCCCACGCCGAGCTGGCGCACACCTCGTGGAGCGTGGCCAGGGCCTCGCTGTCCGCCGAGGTGTTGAACCGGGCGAGGCCCGGTGTCGAACCTGAAGTCACGGGAGCCTCCGTGGCCTTGTGCTGGACGGGCTGGGCATAGCTAACGCCTTCAAGAACAGCGCGTCAACACTTTGTTGAAATCTTACGAACACAGAAGCCGCCGTCCGGCTGTGCGGACGGCGGCTCCCGGAAATGATCGATCAAATATGACCAGTTACTGGACAGCTCACTCCTCACCCTTTGAGCTGTTCTCCCTGTTCAAGTAGTTGTAGACGGTGAAACGGCTGACCCCCAGGGCGCTCGCCACCGTTTCCACGCCGTGCCGCACGGAGAAGGCGCCGCGCGCCTCCAGGACCCGTACGACCGACTGCTTCTCCTTGCGGTCGAGCTCGGCCAGCGGCATGCCGTGCCGGCGCTCCAGCGCGGCCAGGATGTGGTCGAGCGAGTCCGAGAGCTGCGGAAGCCGCACGGCGACGACGTCCCGGCCCTCCCAGGCCAGCACCACGTCGTCGGCCGCCGCCCGCTCCGGCACCATCATCTCGCCGCCCATGGCGTCGATCAGCGGCTTGACCGCGGTGACCAGGGGGTGGTCGTCCGGCGCGCCGAGATCCGTCACTTCCCACCCTCCCCGATCACGTTGACCTGCAACGAGACCCGGGTGGCACCCGCGGCCAGCGACTCGCGCAGCAGCGCGTCGACCGCGGTCAGCACCGCGTCCGCGCCCCCCTCGGCGGTGTTCCCGAACGGGCCGACGTCCACCGCGTCCAGCCCGGCCCCCTGGATGACCTCGCGGGCCGCCAGCGCGTGCGCCGGCGCCTCGTCGAGGTCGAAGGGCTCGGTCGTGAACTCCACTCTCAATCGCACCATGCCCCCACGGTACTGGCGGGGCTCCGGGACCCGTCAGCCGGTCACGAGGGCCGTCACCGCCGGGGCGCGCACCCCCCGACCTGGCCACACCCTCTTGACAGGTCTCCGCACCACCATGCAACATTCCATCAGGCAGAAAATAACTTCCGCGATACGGAAGGAGCGCCGAAACCCTCATGGGCTACACGGACCAGCGCTTCGATGTGAACCTCTCGATCCTCTTCACGGAACTCCCGCTTCTGGAGCGCCCCGCGGCCGCCGCCGCGGCGGGCTTCAAGGCGGTCGAGCTGTGGTGGCCCTGGATCGAGACCCCCACCCCCGACCAGGCCGAGCTCGACGCCCTCAAGAAGGCGCTCGACGAGGCCGGCACCCAGCTGGTCGGCCTGAACTTCTACGCCGGGCAGCTGCCCGGTCCGGACCGCGGCGCACTCTCCGTGCCCGGCGAGGAGTCGGACCGCTTCCGCGCCAACATCGACGTCGCGGCGGACTTCGCCGCCTCGGTGGGCTGCAAGGCGCTCAACGCGCTCTACGGCAACCGCGTGGAAGGCGTCGACCCGGACGTCCAGGACAAGCTCGCCCTGGAGAACCTGGTGGCGGCCGCCCGCGCCGCCGACCGGGTGGGCGCGATCCTCCTGATCGAGACCCTCAACAAGCCGGAGTCGCCGCTCTACCCGCTGGTGAGCGCACCGGCCGGCATCGCGGTCGTCGACAAGGTCAACGAGGCCACCGGACTCGGCAACGCCAAGTTCCTCCTCGACATCTACCACCTGTCGATGAACGGCGAGAACCTCCCCGACGTGATCTCGGAGTACGCCGGCAAGACCGGCCACGTGCAGATCGCCGACAACCCGGGCCGCGGCGCGCCGGGCACCGGCGACCTGCCGCTGGAAGAGCTGCTCGACCTGCTCAAGAACGCCGGTTACGACGGCTGGGTGGGCCTGGAGTACAAGCCCGGCGACCGCCCGAGCGCCGAAGCCTTCGGCTGGCTCTCCAACTGACCATTTTTACGCGTGTGCTGAAACGCGTGTGTTGAAAGAGGCACCCATCATGAGCACTCCCACCACCCTCCCGTCGATCGGCTTCATCGGCCTCGGCATCATGGGCTCCCCCATGTCCGAGAACCTGCTGAAGGCGGGGTACGACGTCACCGGCTACACCCTCGAGCAGCCCAAGATCGACCGCCTCGTCGCCGCCGGCGGCAAGGGCGCGTCCTCGATCGCCGAGGCCGTCAAGGACGCCGACGTCATCATCACGATGGTGCCCGCCTCCCCGCAGGTCGAGGCGATCGCGTACGGCGAGGACGGCATCCTGGAGAACGCCAAGAAGGGCGCCCTCCTGATCGACATGTCCTCGATCACCCCGCAGACCTCCGTCGACCTGGGCAAGGCCGGCGCCGAGAAGGGCCTGCGCGTCCTGGACGCCCCGGTCTCCGGCGGCGAGGCCGGCGCGATCGAGGCCGTACTGTCGATCATGGTCGGCGGTTCGCAGGAGGACTTCGACGCGGCCAAGCCGGTCCTCGAGGCACTCGGCAAGACCATCGTCCTGTGCGGTCCGCACGGCTCCGGCCAGACGGTGAAGGCCGCGAACCAGCTGATCGTCGCGGTCAACATCCAGGCGTGCGCCGAGGCCGTGGTCTTCCTGGAGAAGTCCGGCGTCGACCTCGAAGCGGCCCTCGACGTCCTCAACGGCGGACTGGCCGGCTCGACCGTGCTGACCCGCAAGAAGGCCAACTTCCTCAACCGGGACTTCGCCCCCGGCTTCCGGATCGACCTGCACCACAAGGACATGGGCATCGTCACCGACGCCGCCCGCAATGTCGGTGCGGCGCTCCCCGTGGGCGCGGTCGTCGCCCAGCTGGTCGCCTCGCTGCGCGCCCAGGGCGACGGCGGCCTGGACCACTCCGCCCTGCTGCGCTCGGTCGAGCGCCTCTCCGGTCAGCCCGTCCAGAGCTGACCCCCTGAACTCCGGGCTGCGGCAGCGCTGACACCTGTCCTGTCGCGCCCAGGCGCTGCCGCCGCCCGGATCCCTCTTCGCGCCGGCCTCCGGCCGACCACCCTCCTCAACTTCAACTTCAACAAACTGTTGACGTCGCGATCGGTGCGTACTTACGCTCCTCACGCCGCCAGCAGATCCCGCAGGAAGGTCCCCATGTCGAAGCGTGTGCTCACGACCGAGTCAGGCGCCCCGGTCGCCGACAACCAGAATTCCGCCGCCGCCGGTGTCGGTGGCCCGCTCCTCCTCCAGGACCAGCACCTGCTGGAGAAGCTGGCCCGGTTCAACCGTGAGCGCATCCCGGAGCGCGTCGTGCACGCCCGCGGTTCGGGTGCCTACGGCTACTTCGAGGTGACGGACGACGTCACCGGCTTCACCCGCGCCGACTTCCTCGGCGAGGTGGGCAAGCGGACCGAAACGTTCGTCCGCTTCTCCACCGTCGCCGACAACCTCGGTGGCGCGGACGCGGTCCGCGACCCGCGCGGCTTCGCGGTGAAGTTCTACACCGAAGAGGGCAACTACGACCTCGTCGGCAACAACACCCCGGTCTTCTTCCTCAACGACCCCGTGAAGTTCCCCGACTTCATCCACTCCCAGAAGCGCGACCCCTTCACGGGCAAGCAGGAGCCGGACAACGTCTGGGACTTCTGGGCGCACTCCCCGCAGTCCACCCACCAGATCACCTGGCTGATGGGCGACCGCGGCATCCCCGCCTCGTACCGCCACATGAACGGCTTCGGCTCGCACACCTACCAGTGGACGAACGCCGAGGGCGGTGCCTTCTTCGTCAAGTACCACTTCAAGACGAACCAGGGCATCCGCTGCCTGTCGTCCGAGCAGGCCGCCGAGGTCGCCGGCAAGGACCCCAACTCGCACCAGACGGACCTGCTCCAGGCCATCGAGCGGGGCGTCAACCCGTCCTGGACGCTGTACGTCCAGATCATGCCGGCGGCGGAGGCGGCCGACTACCGCTTCAACCCGTTCGACGTGACGAAGGTCTGGCCCCACGCGGACTACCCGCTCCAGCGGGTCGGCCGTCTGGTCCTCGACCGGAACCCGGACAACGTCTTCGCCGAGGTCGAGCAGGCCGCATTCTCCCCGAACAACTTCGTTCCGGGCATCGGCCCCTCGCCCGACAAGATGCTCCAGGGCCGGCTGTTCGCCTACGCGGACGCCCACCGCTACCGCCTCGGCGTCAACCACACCCAGCTGCCGGTCAACGCCCCGAAGGCGGCCAAGGCCGACAACTACGGCCGGGACGGTGTCATGGCGACGCGCCAGGGCTCGCGCCACGACAAGAACTACGAGCCGAACTCCTACGACGGCCCGGCCCAGACGAACGAGGCGCTCTCCGCCCCGCTCGCGGTGGCCGGCTGGACGGGCACGCACGCCAACGCCCAGCACGTCAAGGACGACGACTTCTTCCAGGCCGGTGAGCTCTACCGTCTGATGTCGGACGAGGAGAAGTCCCGCCTGATCGCGAACATCGCCGGTGGCCTCTCGCAGGTCAGCCGCGACGACGTGATCGAGAAGAACCTCGCGCACTTCCACGCCGCGGACGCGGAGTACGGCAAGCGCGTGGAGGAAGCGGTCCGCGCACTGCGCGACGAGTAACACCGAGACCGCGCGGAGGGCCTGACGGGAGGTCCGGCCCGCCGCGCAGTCCGTACCACCGGCCCGCATGAGGGGTGGCCGGTGTGACGGACGGAACGGGTGCCGCGGCGGCGAGCGAGCCAGTGCGGTGGTCAAGGCTCGCGAGGTGCCCTCCTCGACCTGAGGGGAGGGCGCCCCGCGGCTCATCGCCACCCGCCGCGGGCCCCTTCCTTCCCCCTCTTCCTTGTCTCCTCCCCGCACTCCGCCCGGCGGCGCGAACGTCCTGTCGCGCCAGTCTCGTGCCGTCGGGCGGCATCAGCACCCCTGCCAGGGCGGGGGGTGGGTACGGACGGTCCCGCACCCACCCCCCGCCCTTCAGGCGTTCTCAGACCTCCGGCCGCCCCAGGGCACGCGCCTCCTTCTCCGGGGCCAGGCCGACCACCGGCCGGTCGGGCCGCTGCGGGGCCACCCCGCCCAGCTCCTGGAGCCACGCCCAGGTGTCGGCCACCGTCTCGGCCACCGGCCGGCAGCGCAGACCCGCGTCGAGTGCCCTGCCGACGCCGGTGTCGTGCAGCGCGTCGTAGAGCTCTCCCGGCGGAACCCACACCGGCAGCTCCGACCACGGTTCGACGCCGGCTGCCAGGATCACCTCCGGGCCGGTCCAGCACAGCCGCGCGTCGGCCCCCGTCGCCCGTACGCACTCCTCCAGCAGCTCGCCCGTCGTCGTGTGCCCGCGCGGGCCGACCAGGTTGTACGGTCCTCCCAGGCCACCCGCGGCGGCGTCCAGCATCCATGCCGCGAGGTCACGCGCGTCGATGTACTGCAGCGCCAGGTCGCGGGGCCCGGGGGCCAGTACCGGCCCGCCCCGGGCGATCCGCGTCAGCCACCACGGCAGCCGGCCGATGTTCTCGCCGGGGCCGAGGATGAGCCCGGCCCGCACCAGCAGCGCCCGGTCGCCGAACGCCCCGGCCGCGGCGAGTTCACCGCCCCGCTTGGCCTGCGGGTACGCGACGTCCCCGCCCGCGTCGGCCGAGCCGTCGACCAGCGGCCCGTCCTCGCCCTGCCCGGCCGGGGACGGGTACTGGTACACGGACGCGCTGGACACGTACGCGTAGTGCCCGGCCCGCCCCGCCAGCAGCCGCGCCGCGTCCCGTACGGCGGACGGCGCGCCCGACCACGTGTCGACGACGATGTCCCACTCCCCCCGCTCCAGCGCCGCGAGGCCGCCTGCGGCCGTGCGGTCGCCGTGCAGGGCGACGACGCCGGGCGGCGGCGCGTGGTGTCCGCGGTGGAACACCGTCACGTCCCAGCCCCGCGCCAGCGCGTCGTCGGTGACGGCGCGCCCGACGAACTCCGTACCGCCCAGGATCAGTAGCTTCATACGGGCAACTCTGCCGATCCCGGCCCCCTCGGGGAACACGCTCTCGCTCTCGGCGCAACGCAACGCGGCCGGCCGGCCCCGCACGCGGGGCGGCCGGCCGTCGCGGAGCCGTTCCTGCGGGTCAGCCGGCCGGGACCGCCGCTTCGACGGCCGTCTTCTCGGCGGCCGGCGCCTCGACGATCACCGTCGCGACCGGCGCGGCACCCACCCACCGGCCGATGGCGGTCTCGGCCGTGATGCCGGGCCCGAACCCGGCGATGAGCCCGCCCGCCCCGTTCTCGACGCCGCCCTCCTCGAACAGCCGGGCCAGGGCGTCGAAGACCACCGAACTGGCGATGTTCCCGCGTTCGGTGAGCGTGGCCCGGCTGAAGCGGAACATCTCCGGCGGGAGGTCGAGGTAGTGGCACAGGTCGTCGAGGATGCGCGGTCCGCCCGCGTGGACGATGAAGAAGTCCATCTCCGGGATTTCCCAGTTGTGCTGCGCCACCAGGGTCTTGAGTGCCGGGGCCAGCATCTCCATGGTTCCGGGGACCCGCTTGTCGAGCAGGAAGTGGAACCCGGTGTCCCGTACGGCGTACGAGATCCAGTCCTCCGTGTCGGGCACGAGGTGGGAGCCGTTGCGCTCGATCCGCACGCCGGTACCGCCCTCGCCCCGCACCACGGCCGCCGAGACGGCGTCGCCGAACAGGCCGTTGGAGAGCAGGGAACCCACGCCCAGGTCGGTCGGCTGGTAGCACAGCGAGCAGAACTCGCAGGACACGATCAACACATTGGCCTGCGGGTACGCGGTGCAGAAGTCATGGGCGCGGTTGATCGCCGCGCCGCCTCCGGCGCAGCCGAGCTGGGCGATGGGCAGTTGTCTGGTCTCCGGCCGGAACCCCATCGTGTTGATCAGCCAGGCGGTCAGCGACGGCATCATGAAGCCGGTGCAGGAGACGTAGACGATCAGGTCGATGTCACCGGGCTCCACCTCCGCGTGGGCGAGCGCCCGGCGTACGACGTCGGGAACACGCGCCTTCGCCTCGGCCTCGTACAGCCGGTTGCGGGTCTCGAAACCGGGGTGCCGGAGGGTGTCCTCGACCGGCTGGACGAGGTGGCGGGTGCGGACGCCCGTGTTCTCGATGAGGCGCAGGACGAGGTCGCGCTGCGGATGGTCGGCGTGCATCTCGCGGGCCAGCGCCAGCGTCTGCTCCATCGTGATGACGTGGTCGGGTACGGCGACGGACGGTCGGCACAGTGTGGCCATGGATCTTCCTTGTCTCATGCCGGGCAGCGGTGTCGCCGGGCGGTCGTCACACGGGCGGACGTCACCACGCGACGGGCAGGCCGAGCGGGTGGCGCCAGATCGATGTCGTGTTCCAGCGCACTTCCGACGGGTCCACCGCCAGCCGCAGCCCCGGAAAGCGGTCGAGGAGCGTGCCGAACACGACTTCGAGTTCCATAGCGGCCAGCGGCGCCCCGAGGCAGTGGTGCGCCCCCCAGCCGAACGTCATGTGGGGAACGGTGGGCCGGTCCACGTCCAGCTCGTCGGGCCGGTCGAACTTCCGCTCGTCGCGGTTGGCGGTGAGGTACGAGACGTGGACGACGTCCCCGGCCCGGATCAGCACCCCGCCGAGCTCCACGTCCTCGGTGGCGATCCGCGGGATACCGACGCCCTTGCGGAACGGGATGAAGCGCAGCATCTCCTCGATCGCCCCCGGGAGGAGCCCGGGACGCTGACGGAGTGCGCCCAGTACCTCCGGGCGGGTGAGCAGGGTGTACGCGATGTTCCCGATCTCGTACGTCGTGGTGTCCTGGCCCGTGATGAGCAGGACCATCGACATGACCGCCAGCTCGTCGTCGTCGAGGAGCTCCGCGCCGTCGCGGGCGGTGGCCAGCGTACTGATCAGGTCTTCGCCGGGCGCGCGGCGGCGCTCGGTGCTGAGCTCGGCGAAGTACGCGCGCAGTTCGGCCTTGGAGCGGACGGCGGCGTCCCGGTTGGCGGCGCTCACGTTCATCATGGTGAGCGCGTGGGCGCGCAACCGCGGCCGGTCGCCCTCGGGGATGTCGAGGAGCTCGCAGATCGTCACGAGCGGCAGCGGCGCCGCCACGTGTTCGACGAGGTCGGCGGTCGTGCCGAGGTCCGCCATCCGGTCGAGCATCCGGTCCACCACGCCCTGGGTGCGCTGCCGCATCCGCTCGACGTGGCGCGGCGCGAAGCTCTTGGCGACCAGGCTGCGCAGCCGGCTGCTCGCCGGCGGGTCCATCAGGTTGATCGACTCGGACTGCACGATCGGCTCCGGCGTCATCCGCGGGAAATCGCGTCCCTTGACGGCGCTGCGGCTGAACCGCCGGTCGGTGGTCACGGTGCGCACGTCCTCGTAGCGCGTGACGAGCCAGGCCTCGCCCTCGCCGTACGGCATCCGGATGCGGGCCACGGGATCGGTCTCCAGCATCTGCCGGAGCTGGGGATCGAACTCGAGGGCCTCCGCGTAGTCGAAGGGGCAGCTCCATACGGTGCCGGTGGTCTCCACGTTGCTCCAGACTCTGTGCGGTCGGTGTCCGTCACACATCCCCACCGTGGGGACTGTCATGTCCCCATGCGGGTTAATTAACCGATTAGAGGGATATTTGGACTTCAACTCGGACACTTGGGCGGAGTCGGCTGTGACGACTGCGACTGCTGTGACGACTGCGACACCGGTGACGCCTGCGTCACTTGCGACGGATGCGACACCGGTGAAGCGGCCGGCCGGCCCAGCGGCTGGAAGTGGCGGGAGAGCACCCAGGTTCCGATGCGGTTGCCGGCACGGCACCCGACGACGTCCGCGGTACGGGTGTGGACTCCGACCCACACCCGGGCGTCGATCATGTCCTTGTTGAACTGGTCGGCGTGCTTGTAGTGCCGTGCGGTGCCGGTGGCCTCGGAACGGACGTGGAGGTCGAGGCGCGTGGTGCCCAGAATTCCGGTCACGGCCCGCAGTACGGCACTGGCGACCGTCGCGTGGCCGCTGATGTAGTCGGGGTGCGGCGGCGTGTTCGGAGCCAGCGGCTGCCACTTCGGGTCCGCCGCGGTGGCGGGGTTGCCGTCGGTGCCGGCCATGCGGATGGCGGTGACGGGCCGCCAGAAGCCGTAGTGGAGTTTGGCGTCCCACGAGGCGACGACGGCGTCGGTCGCCGACACGTTCGCCGCGGCGAACAGCCGCGCCGTGTCGGCGATGCCGAGGCGGTGCCGGTCGGCGTAGTCCCGGATGCCCGTCTGGAACTGCACCAGCAGGTTGCCGCCGAAGAAGAGGGCGGTCTCGGTCTGGCGCGCGGTTCGGCCCGAGCCGGTCTTCGCCCCCATGGTCTTGAGTTCGTTCAGGTCCCGGGCGTAGCGGGCCGAGGACAGGGCGGGCGGGGGGCCGGGACGGAACTGGTCGGGGGAAGTGAGCGTCATCGGGCGGAGCCTGCCGAGCCAGGCGTCGAGGTAGGGCTGCCGGCCGGGCGGGGTGGGGCGCCAGACGCCGGGTGCGGGTGCGGCGGTGAACTCGACCGGCGCGTGCCGGCCGTCTCCTTCGCGGAGCTTGAGGATGTGGTCGGCGGCGCGCTCCCCGAAGGCCACGCCCTGCCGCTCCGCGCGTCCGTCGGGGATCTTCGCGAGGGATTCGGCGTACGCGGCGTCGAGGCGGGTCCGCGAGGCGGGGAAGCAGTCGAGCAGTACGCGGTGGGCCGCAGCCACGGCCGCCGCTTCGGACGATGCGGTGGAGGGTCCCTTCACCCGCCACTTGTAGGGGGCGTAACGGCCCTGGATGCCGACCACGGCGTTGTAGACGGCGACGGAGACGAAGCTGTGCCAGACGGCCCCCTGCCCGGAGGGGTGCGAGGGGCCCAGGTGGACGCCGACCATCTCGGTGGTGAGGGCGTTCCAGTCGCGGACCGCGGCGGGGTCCGCCGAAGGCGCCGGGCGGGCGTCGGCGGCGGCCGCCGCCGTGGGTCCGGCCGCGGCCGGGACCGCGACGAGCGCGAGCGCCGCGGCAAGGCCGACGGCTGCTCGGACACCCGGACGGGACGAGCTGAACATGCCGGACGAGCCGGACGAAAAGGGAAAGTTCTGGCGCACGGAGCACTCCATCGAAGCGGTACGACCGGACGGGACGCTGAGTAAAGATCAACCGTTATGTCCGGATTCCGCAAACCGAGGACACGCCGGGAATGCGCAAGGGCGCACGCCGGAACGCCCGGAACCCGGCCTGCGCGAGCAGGCCGGGTTCCGGGATGGAGCGGAGGTGGGAGCGGGGTCCGTCAGGCGAGCGGACGGATCGCCGTGGGAGCGTGACCCGGCTCGGTGGCCAGCTCTTCCCACTCGTTGACGCCGTCGATCTGGACGCCCATCGAGATGTTCGTGACGCGCTCCAGGATCGCCTCGACGACGACGGGGACGCGGTACTCGGCGGCGAGCTTCTTCGCCTCCTCGAAGGCCGGCAGCAGCTGGTCCGGCTCGGTGACGCGGATCGCCTTGCAGCCGAGACCCTCGGCGACCTTGACGTGGTCCACGCCGTAGACGCCGAGCTCCGGGGAGTTGATGTTCTCGAACTCCAGGTTGACCTGGAAGTTGATGTCGAGGTTGCGCTGCGCCTGGCGGATCAGGCCCAGGTACGCGTTGTTCACCAGGACGTGGACGTACGGGATGTTGTGCTGCGCGCCGACGGCCAGCTCTTCGAGCATGAACTGGAAGTCGTAGTCGCCCGAGAGCGCGACGACCGGGGTCTCCGGGTCGGCGGTGGCGACACCGAGCGCGGCCGGGATCGTCCAGCCGAGCGGGCCGGCCTGGCCGCAGTTGATCCAGTGGCGCGGGCGGTAGACGTGCAGCATCTGCGCGCCGGCGATCTGCGAGAGGCCGATGGTGGTGACGTACCGGGTCTCGGGGCCGAAGGCGCGGTTCATCTCCTCGTACACGCGCTGCGGCTTCATCGGCACGTTGTCGAAGTGCGTACGGCGCTGGAGGGTCGCCTTGCGCTCCTGCGCGGAGGCGGCCCACGCGGAGCGGTCCGGCAGCTCGCCCGCGGCCTTGAGCTCCTTGGCCACCTCGACGAAGAGCTCCAGCGCGGCCTTGGCGTCGGAGGCGATCGCGTAGTCCGGGGCGAAGATCTTGCCGAGCTGGGTGGGCTCGATGTCGACGTGGACGAACGTACGGCCCTTGGTGTAGACGTCCAGGCCGCCGGTGTGACGGTTGGCCCAGCGGTTGCCGATGCCCAGGACGAAGTCCGACTCCAGGAAGGTCGCGTTGCCGTAGCGGTGCGAGGTCTGGAGGCCGACCATGCCGGCGTTCAGCTCGTGGTCGTCGGCGAGGATGCCCCAGCCCATCAGGGTCGGGACGACCGGGACACCGGTCACCTCGGCGAACTCGACCAGCAGCCCGGACGCGTCGGCGTTGATGATGCCGCCGCCCGCGACGATCAGCGGCCGCTCGGACGCGACGAGCATCTGGACGGCCTTCTCGACCTGCCTGCGGGTGGCCGCGGGCTTGTAGACCGGCAGCGGCTCGTAGGTCTCGGGGTCGAACTCGATCTCGGTGAGCTGGACGTCGATCGGCAGGTCGACGAGGACCGGGCCGGGGCGGCCGGAGCGCATCAGGTGGAACGCCTGCTGGAAGACGCCGGGGACCTGCGCGGCCTCCAGGACGGTGACCGCCCACTTGGTGACCGGCTTGGCGATCGACGCGATGTCGACGGCCTGGAAGTCCTCCTTGTGGATCACCGCGGTCGGCGCCTGGCCGGTGATGCACAGGATCGGGATGGAGTCACCGATCGCGGAGTACAGGCCGGTGATCATGTCGGTGCCGGCGGGGCCGGACGTACCGATGCAGACGCCGATGTTGCCCGCCTTGGTGCGGGTGTAGCCCTCGGCCATGTGGGACGCGCCCTCGACATGGCGGGCGAGCGTGTGGTCGATCCCACCGCCCGCCTGGAGGGCCTTGTAGAACGGGTTGATCGCCGCGCCCGGCACACCGAACGCGTTCGTGACGCCTTCGCGCTTGAGGATCTCAACTGCGGCTCGGGCTGCGGTCATTCGAGGCATCGCGTACTCCTGCTCGGCCAGTCGGAGCGATCTCACCGCTGCGGGCCGGTGAGCCTCACTCCATGGTTTCCATAATGCGGAATTTCGATTCTGCTATACGGAAGCAATCTAAAGTGAGGTCCGGCGCGCGTCAAGAGCGGCAATGCCCGAAGCCCCTCCCCAAGGCATCGCTCTTGGTGGACGATGGGCGACGTACCGCAGTCACACGTACCGGAGTCACATGCCGGTCACGTGCCAGTCGCCGACGGTCCGGAGGGGAACGGTCATGGGAGAGAACGTGCCGGTGCGCTGCCCGGCGTGCCGTCGCCAGCACACCTTCACGCCGCCGGTCTTCCCCTGCGCGTGCGGGGAGCCGCTGGCGCCGCCGCTGTTACGGGGCGCGGCCCCGGAGCGGATCACCCACCGCACCTGGACCGACACCTGGGTGACCGTGCGCTGCGGCGCGTGCGGGCGCCAGGACCAGTGGCCGCAGCCCGAGCTGGGGTGTGCGTGCGGTGCGGTGCTCCGCATACCGGTACGCCCCGTGCCGCGCACCGCACCGCCGTCGCACACCTCGCCGCCGCGCGCCGCACCACCGCGCACGCCACCGCCGTCGGCCGCCGGGGCCGGACCGGCCACCGCCCCCGCCGCCGGCGGCTCTCCGTTCTCCGTTCCGCTGCCGCCGGGCGCGGCTCTCCCGCGTCCGAGGTTCCGCCCGATGACGATCAGGACCGCGCGGGACGCGGTGACCGCGGCGGCGCTCTACCTCAAGTGGCTCGGGTTCCGCGACATCATGCAGTCCCCCGAGCGCCCCGCCTCCGGCATAGACCTGCGCGCGCCCGGCCTGGTCGCCCAGGTCGACCCGACCACGCGCCCCGCCACTCTGCGCGACGTCGAGTGCCTGTGGCTCAACGGCCTCAGCGCGTCCGCGGTGAGCGTGTTCTTCTCCCTCGCCGGGTACGCCGACGACGCACGGGCCGGCGCGGACACCCTCGGGGTCCCGCTCTTCGTCATGGACCTCACGGGGACGCCGCAACCGGTCAACCGCCCGGCGGACGAGCTGCTCGGTACCGGCGCCGACGGGTAGGCGCGGGTCCGGCGGCGCGCTCACCCGCCGGACCCGGGCCCGGCAATACCGGCCCCGGGTGTGCCTGCGCCACGAACTGTGGGTCCCGGCGCCGCTGCCGCTGTCGCGCGAGCGACGCGTGAGCACTACTCGGCGTACCGCTCGCGCAGGTCCACCTCTCCGACCTTCCCGCCGACCGTCACGGGGAACGATTCCCTGATCCGCAGGCGGCGCGGGACCTTGCAGTGGGCCGGACGGTCGCGGCAGTACGCGGTGATCCCGTCCGGCGTCGGCGGGCCGTCCCGGTCGCGGGGGGCGACGCAGGCCGGGATCTCCTCGCCGTAGCGGTCGTCCGGGACACCGGCCATCCGGACGTCGGAGGTTTTGGGGTGGCCGTACAGGAACTCCTCGACCTCCCGCGGGCAGACGTTCTCGCCGCCCCTGATGATCATGTCCTTGATGCGGCCGGCGATCTGGACACAGCCGTCCTCGCGGATCAGCGCCAGGTCGCCGGTGTGCATCCAGCGGCCCGCGCCGATGACCTCCGCGGTCCTGCCGGGCTCGCCCCGGCAGCCGGGCATCACGCCGTAGCCGCGGGTGCGCAGTTCGCCCGCCTCGCCGCGCGGCAGCGTCACGCCGTCGAGGTTCTGGCCGACCGTGTCGCCGAGGAGCGGCGTGGAACCGGTGCCGTGCTGCACGAGTTCACGTACGGGTCCGTGTCCGTGTCCGTGTTCATCGCAGGTCCCCCTCGTCGTACTCCGCCGCCGAACCCTTCGCCGTACGCTCACGCAGCTCGATCCGGCGGATCTTGCCCGACACCGTCTTCGGCAGCTCGGCGAACTCGATGCGCCGGATCCGCTGGTACGGCGCGAGGACCGACCGGGAGTGCTCGAACAGCAGCTTCGCCGTGCCGGGGCCCGGCTCCCACCCGTGCGCGAGCACGACGTACGCCTTCGGCACGGCGAGGCGGAGCGGATCGGGGGCGGGTACGACCGCCGCCTCCGCCACCGCCTCGTGCTCCAGCAGCGCGCTCTCCAGCTCGAAGGGGGAGATCTTGTAGTCGGACGCCTTGAAGACGTCGTCGGCGCGCCCGATGTAGGTGATGTACCCGTCGGCGTCGCGCGAACCGATGTCGCCGGTGCGGTAGTAGCCGCCCGCCGTCGCCTCCGCCGTACGCTCCGGATCGCCGTGGTAACCGGTCATCAGGCCGACGGGCCGCGCGGACAGGTCGAGGCAGATCTCGCCCTCGCTCACCCCCGGCTCCCCCGTGACCGGATCGAGCAGTTCGATGACGAAGCCGGGGCTGGGACGCCCCATGGAGCCGGCCAGGAGCCGCTGTCCCGGGGTGTTGGCGACCTGGACGGCCGTCTCCGTCTGCCCGAAGCCGTCCCTGATCGTCACCCCCCACTCGCGCCGTACGGTCTCGATGACCTCGGGGTTGAGCGGCTCACCGGCCGCCAGCGCCTCGCGCGGCGGCGTGCGCAACTGCCCGAGGTCCGCCTGGATCAGCATGCGCCACACGGTGGGCGGGGCACAGAAGCTCGTGACGCCGGCGCGGTCCATCTCGGCCATCAGCAGGGCGGGATCGAAGCGTGTGTAGTGGTGGACGAAGACGGTCGCCTCGGCGTTCCACGGGGCGAAGAGGTTCGACCAGGCGTGCTTGGCCCAGCCGGGCGAGGAGATGTTCAGGTGGACGTCGCCGGGCTTCAGCCCGATCCAGTACATCGTCGCCAAGTGGCCGACGGGGTACGAGACATGGGTGTGCTCGACGAGTTTGGGCCTGGCCGTCGTGCCGGACGTGAAGTAGAGCATCAGCGGGTCGTCGGCGTGCGTCACCCCGTCGGGTTCGAAGGCGGCCGGGGAGCCGTCGGCACCGGCGTACGGAAGCCAGCCGTCGCGGGCACCGCCCCCGACGAGGACGCGCGTGCAGTCCCCGGGGAGCTCGTCGAACTTCGCCGCGTCCTGGTCCCGCACGATCACGTGCCGCACCCCGCCGCGCTCGATGCGGTCCCGCAGGTCGGCGGGGCCGAGCAGCGGCGTCGCCGGAATGACCACGGCGCGCAGCTTCATCGCGGCGAGCGCGGTCTCCCACAGCTCCACCTGGTTGCCGAGCATGACCAGGACGCGGTCGCCCGGCCCGACGCCTTGCGCGCGAAGCCAGTTCGCGACCTGCGCGGAGCGCGCCGACATCGCCTCGAAGGAGACCTCCGTGCGCCCGCCGTCCTCCTCCACGATGTGCAGGGCGGTCCTGGCGTTGCCCTCGGCGATCCGGTCGAACCAGTCGAGCGCCCAGTTGAACCGCTCGGGCCGCGGCCAGACGAACCCTTCGTACGCCGTCTCGTAGTCCTCCCGGTGCCGGAGCAGGAAGTCCCTGGCCGCCCGGAAACTCTCCGTCGCGCCTCGTGCCGTCATGTGTCCTCCTGATCGCCGGGCCATTGCCGGACCGCCCACTGTCATCGTGTAATCAGTGACGCGATGGTCACTACCCCCGTACGGGGGTGAAGGGATGCACTCATGGGGGATGTCGCCGAGGTGGCGGAGATGCGAGCGGCCCTGTCGCGGATGCGCCGGGCCACCGGGCTGCCGGTCGCCTTCGGCGGGCTGCTGCCGGACGGCGGCCGCACGCTGCGCATCGCCGAGCTGAGCGGTGCGGCGACCGGCGCGCTGCACGGTCTCGTCGTCACGGCGGGCAGCGGACTCGGCGGGAAGTCCATGGTGCTCTCGCGCCCGTGCGCGGTCACGGACTACCGGTCGTCGCGCCACATCACCCACGAGTACGACATGGCGGTGGCCACCGAGGGCCTGCGTTCGGTGCTCGCGGTGCCCGTGGTCGTACGCCGGAAAGTGCGCGGCGTGCTGTACGCCGCGCTGCGCGAGGCACTGCCGCTCGGTGACCGCGTGCTGAACACGGCGATGGCGGCGGCGCGCGATGTGGAGCAGTCCCTCGTCGTACGGGACGAGGTGCGGCGGCTGCTGGTGGCGGCGCGCGAGCCGGCGGCGTGCCCCGGCGCGTGGGAGCTGGTCAGAGGCGTGCACAGCGAACTGCGCGCCCTGGCTCCGCGCATCACCGATCCGGCGCTGCGCGAGGAGCTCGCCTCCGTCTGCGGCCGGCTGGCGGCCGCGGCCGGCGAAGGCCCGGTGCGCGGGCGCGCCCACCGGGTGGCGCTGACGCCGCGCGAGGTGGACGTGCTGTCCTGCGTCGCGGCGGGCTCGACGAACGCCGTGGCGGGGGAACGGCTCGGCCTGCGCCCCGAGACGGTGAAGGGCTATCTGCGCTCCGCGATGCGGAAGCTGGGCGCGCACACCCGCCTGGAGGCGGTGGTGGCGGCCCGCCGCACGGGCCTGCTCCCGTGACCGTCACGCCCCTCCCCGCCCCCCTCCCCCGGCCCCGCCCTATGCCGGGAGGGCGCCGAACCGTACGTCGCGCACGGTGGCCGACGTCATGGTGGCGAGGACGTACTCCCCCTCCCGCGCCAGCGCCGCCCGCTGTGCGCGGGTGAGCGTGCCGAAGGGCTCGACCGTCAGAACGGCGGCGCTGCTCCGGGGGTCCTCCTCCAGCCGCCAGAGCCCGGCGACGAACCCGTCCACGAGGAACGTGGGCAGGCCCTGGTTGCCCGTCCAGATGCGGGTCCTGTACTCCACCGGCACGACGCGGGTGCGGTCGGCGTGGGCGAGCAGCAGGTTGTCGTACTCCGGGAGGAAACGGGGCGGCGCCGGGGTGTCCTCCTCGGGGCGGGGCGCGCCGGGGAGGTCGAAGAGCTCGGTGCCGTGCTCGTCCCGGAAGGTGACCAGCCGCGGCCGGAGCCGTTCGAAGGCGGCCCGCAGCCGGGTCAGCCCGCACCAGGTCTGCATGTCCTTGACGGAGGCGGGGCCGAAGGCCGCCAGGTAGCGCAGTACGGTCGCGTCGGGCGCGGGGGGCGGCTCGGACGCCCGGCCGAACCACTGCTCGGCCGTGGTCAGCGCGACCCCGCCGCTCTGACCCCACAGACCGCGCGGCGTGACCTGTACGAGGGGCAGCATGCAGCGGGCTGCGACACCGACGGCGAGCGGTTCGGCGTCGGGCCACTCCTTCAGCAGTGCCTCCCGGATCTCCTTCAGGGTCCTGGGCCGCTCCTCGACGAGCTGACGGGTCATCGCCGCCAGCCGTTCCAGGTCCACACCGGCGAGTCCCCCGCGGAACATGCCGAGTTCACGCTCGCGCGCGGCCTGGACGAGTGGGCGCAGGGTGAGGCAGTCGTCCGCGGTGTGCGTGTGGAGGGTGGAGCGCAGGGTGACCAGGCGGGTGACCTCGCGGGAGGCCATGAGCCCCGACAACTCCTCGGGGTCGAAACCGTCGAGGCGGGCGGCGAGCTGGAAGTACGGCGGCTTGGTGTTCTGCGCCTGGAGGCCGACGAGGTGCCCGACGGCGTCCTTGGCGGACATGGCGGTACGCCGCAGCAGCAACTGGCGGGCCAGGGTGGCGCGATTGAGGGCGCGGACGCTGAGCACTGGGTGCGCCGGCGCCGGGTCCGTCTGCTTCTGGTGCTGCGTCTGGGAGGCCATGCTCCGCAGGCTACTGACCCTTGCGGACCGTTCCGGTCCGCGGGAACAAGGCGATGCCGCTGACATTTGGGGCGTATATCCTGCCCGGGTTCATGTCCATGCCCATGTCCACCCCCACTCCCACATCCATGCCCGCGCCCGTGCCCGGTTCTCCACGGAAGGTGAGATCTGCGATGGCGGAACGACGTGCCCGTCCCGTGCTGTCCCCGAAGAAGCACGCCTGGCGCAGACAGCCCCCACCGCCGGCCGTGCCGTCCGCCGGGGGCCCCGCCGCGTCCCCCGACGGCGTACGGCATGACGGCGTGCAGCCCGACGGCGTCGGCATCGTGCACGCCGCGCTCTACCGCGACGGCCGCCGGGTCTCCACGCCCGACTCGCTCGCCGAGACCTTCCGCCAACTGCGCGAGTACCCCGACGGCATGGCCTGGATCGGACTGAACCGCCCGTCCGAGGACGAAATCCACTCCCTCGCCGCCGAGTTCGACCTGCACCCGCTCGCCGTCGAGGACGCCCTGGAGGCCCATCAGCGCCCGAAGCTGGAGCGTTACGGCGAGACGCTCTTCGTCGTGCTGCGCGCGGCCCGCTACCTCGACGCGGCGGAGGAGGTCGACTTCGGCGAGCTGCACGTCTTCGTGGGCCAGGACTTCCTCATCACGGTCCGCCACGGCGCCGCGCCCGACCTCTCCGCCGTACGCGGGCGCATGGAGGAGGCCCCCGAGCTGCTGGCGCTGGGGCCGGAAGCGGTGCTGTACGCGATCCTCGACTCCGTCGTCGACGGTTACGCCCCGGTCGTCGAGGGGGTGCAGAACGACGTCGACGAGATCGAGACCGAGGTCTTCCGCGGCGACCCCGAGGTCTCCCGCCGCATCTACGAACTCTCCCGCGAGATGGTCGAGTTCCAGCGCGCCACCCGCCCCCTGGTCAGCATGTTGCACAACCTGATGGCGGGCTTCGCGAAGTACCGTACGGACGAGGAGCTCCAGCGCTACCTGCGTGACGTGGCCGACCACGTCACGCACATCAGCGAACGCGTCGACGGCTTCCGCCAGGCCCTGGCCGACATCCTCACGGTCAACGCCACGCTGGTCACGCAGCAGCAGAACGCGGAGATGCGGGCGCTCGCCGAGGCGGGCTTCGAGCAGAACGAGGAGATCAAGAAGATCTCGTCATGGGCGGCCATCCTCTTTGCACCCACACTGGTGGGAACCATCTACGGCATGAACTTCGACCACATGCCGGAGCTGCACTGGGTGTATGGCTACCCCTTCGCGATCCTGCTGATGGCAGCGGTGTGCACGAGCCTGTACTTCATCTTCAAGAAGCGGGACTGGCTGTAGGCGATGACCGGAGACATCGACCTGATTCGCTATTGCGAATACCCCTGAGGGAACGTTTCAACCCCCTGGGGAGAACCTGGGGAGAATGCGCCGCGAGTCGCAACGACGTGGCGCTCCCTACGGACAGCGGTTCCACCTGGGACCGGCCCACTGTGGCTCCCGGCAAGCCACTACGCGGCGTAACGACAGACTGGGTCGCACAGCTTGCGCCGTGCCACCCAGTCTCGAACGGGGACGAGAGGCGCGGCCCTACGCCGCCACGGCGCCCGCGGGAGCCGGACCAAGCGATGGCGAAGGAACTCGGCTTGTCGCAGTCGACCGTGTCGCGGATCCGGCGGGCATTCGGTCTGCACCTGCACCGCTCGTAGACGTTCATGCTGTCGAAGGATCCGTACTTCATCGACAAGGTCCACGACGTCGTCGGCCTCTGCCTGGACCCGCCGGATCGGGCGTTGGTGTTCTGCGTCGACGACAGAAAGAGGCGCTGGACCGCTCACTGCCGGTGCTGCCGATGATGCCCGAAGTTCCGCAGCGGACCACCCGCGACTACGTCCGCGCCCTGCACCGCCGCCACCGCGCCGAGGAGTTCAAGAGGTCCTGACCGTGAAGTACCTGCCGGTCTCGATGTCCACCTCGGCCGGACAACTACGCCACCCGCAAGACCCCGGCCATCACGTCGTGGCTGCCGGCGCATCCGCGGTCCACCTGCACTCCACACCAGCCCGTACAGTTCCGCCGGCCCTGCCACTTCAGCCCCCGATCGTTCGCACGTCCGCCCCGTATCACCACCACGCACCGGCGCCTCGCCAAAGCGTTTCCTGCTACCGAGCGGGAGCAGGGCGCCGCGGTGGTGAGGGAGGGGAGGCGCAGTCGATCTGCTTCCTGTGCGTCAGCCCCCGACGGCGTCGACGGCTGCCCGGGAAGGCGTCGTGCACCGGGGCCGGCGAGACTCGGCGTACCTGCCCGGGACAGGCGGGGCAGGCATACGGGCGTGGCCGCCCCACGGCGTCAGGAACTGGACCGCGACCAGCTCATCGGCGTTGCCACTCCTCTGCGAGGAGTTGGTGGGAGCGCACCCGGTCGGCGTGGTCGTGGGTGATGGTGGTGATGATCAGCTCGTCCGCTCCGGTGGCTTCCTGCAGTTGTTCGAGCTGGTCGGCGACGCGCCCCGGGGAGCCGACGAACTGGGTGTCGACCCGGTCGGCGACCAGGTCCCGGTCTGCTGCGGTCCAGGTGTGGGCGCGGGCCTGCTCCGGGGTCGGGAAGGGGATGGCGCCCTCGGCGGTGCGGATGCTGCGGACCCACGGGCCGTAGCCGGTGGCCAGTTCGCGGGCGGTCGCGTCGTCCTCGGCGACGACGACGTCGGCGGAGACGCTGACGTGGGGCTTGTCGAGGTGGTCGGACGGCTGGAACGCGGCGCGGTAGCCCTCGGCTGCTTCCAGTACGGTGGCCGGGCTGACGTGGTAATTCGCGACGAAGCGCAGGCCGTTGCGGCCCGCGACGTCGGCGCTCTGCCCGCCGCTGCTGCCGAGGATCCATACCTGCACCTCGGCGCCCTCGCCGGGGATGGCGTGTGCTTCGGTCCCGTCCGCGGAACGGTAGTCGCCGCGCAGGAGCGCGAGTATGTCGTCGACCTGCTCGCCGTAGTCCTGGGGGCCGGCGCCGGGCTGGTGCAGGAGCTGCTGCTGGAGCAGGAAACGGGGCGAGCCGATCAGGTGCTCGGGGGAGAACCGTGGCGGGATCCTCAGCCCGTTGGGGGCGCCCCCGTCGACGACGGGGGTCGTGACCGGCCGGGGCCCTGACGTCCGTCCGGGGGGACGTCCGCCCGAGCGGCCGAGCCCCAGGTCGAGTCGCCCGGGGTGCAGGGCGTCGATCAGCCCGAACTCCTCCACGGTGGACAGGGCGGTGCGGTGACCGAGCTGTACGGCACCGGATCCGATCCTGATCGTGGAGGTGGCGGAGGCGGTCAGGGCCAGTACGACGGCGGGAGAGGTCCCGGCCACACCGGGGTTGAGGTGGTGCTCGGCGAACCAGTAGCGGGTGTAGCCGAACCGCTCGGTCTGCTGGGCCAGGTCGATGGTGTTGCGCAGCGCCTCTGCGGCGGTGGAGCCGGACGAGATCGGGACGAGGTCGAGGACTCCGAGAGGGATGCCGGACATGATCGGGTGTTGCTCCTCAGCGGTCAGTGAGCGGGGGCGGGTTCAGGTTCGGTCTCGGGTGCGGGTTCAGGTTCGGTCTCGGGTGCGGGTTCGGCGATGACCGGAGTCCAGGGGAACGGCGGGTCGGGGAGGTCGCGTCGCAGAACGGGGGCGATGTCGGACGGGAAGAGTTCGGGCGAGGCACGGTGCCGGGCGTGGGCGAGTCCGCCTGCGTCGGCGTGCAGGTGGAGCCCGGTGACCGGCGGTGAACAGGGCGTGGGGCCGGGCGGCCGGCTCGCGCCACGCGGCCGGGTGCCAGCCCGCGCCGTCCAGCGCCACGGCAAGGTGAAGAGGGGAAGGTGCGGACACGGAAAGGGTGCCTTCCTGGTCGACCGTATGTGATCACCGGCCCTCGCACGAAGGGCTCAGCGGCGAGGAACAGGTCAGGGACAACAGAGGGCGCCGGCCACCCGTTGCAGGTCGATGTGGGGCCGGGAGAACAGGCGGACGCAGCCCTGCGCGGCGCGAACCCCGACCGCCGGGACGAACACGCGGGGAACGGGGGACAACACCGTCACCTCCGCTCTTCGGGCCGCTGGTCCTGCTCGGAACGGGCCCCGCCGTGCTCCGGCCTGGCAGACCCCATGTCGTCGCAGGCCAGGCGGGGCCGGACGGACGAAGGTGGAGAGCGTATTGCGGTTCCGTGAAGCCGTCCGGACACTGCTGGGAAGGCTGGGCGGCGACCCCGTCCACGGTGTGTACGGACCAGTCCAGGATCTGCACCGCCGCCCCTGCGGCCTCCGGCCCTCGGCAGTGGGCATGGTGCCTGCGGGCGATGCCGTCCAGGTCGGGGTGGGTGCCGGGGGCGGGGTGGGCGGCCAGTCGCCGTGCGTAGGCCCACAGGTGCGGATGGCCGGTGATGCGGTGGACCGCGGCAGTGTCCAGGTGCAGACGGTGCACGGTGCCGAGTTGCGCCGGGGTCACCCGCAACTGCACGTCAGCGACGGTCATTTCGTCGCCCGGTGAGGCTCACGGAGGCTCACGCCTTTCGCTCGTCGTCGGCGGTCACGGTCACGCTGCTCGCCCGGCGGCCGCCAGGAGGGCCGTACGGCTGCCGAGGGCTTCGGAGAACTGGTCGACGACCTGCGCGAGGGCCTCGGCCGGGCCCGGCGCGACGGTCAGGGTGCCGCCGTCACCCACCGCGATGTCCTTGTCGAGCGTGAACCAGCCCTGGACGATGTGCGCGGCGCCCATGGAACTGAGCACCGGGCGCAGCGCGTAGTCGATCGCCAGGACGTGCGCCGTGGTCCCGCCGGTCGCCAGCGGCAGGACCGTCTTGCCGACCAGGGCGTACTGCGGCAGCAGGTCGAGCAGGGACTTCAGCAGCCCGGAGTAGGCGGCCTTGTAGACGGGCGTGCCGATCACGACCCCGTCGGCGCGGTCGAACAGTGCGGTCGCCTCGACGATCGCCGGGTGCCGGAAGTCGGCGCCGAGCAGTGCCTCGGCGGGGATGGTGCGGACGTCCAGCGGGATCACCTCGTGTCCCTGGGCCGTGAGCCGCTCGTCCAGGTGGCGCAGCAGGCGGGCGGTACGAGAGGTGGCGGAGGGGCTTCCGGAGACGGACAGGACGGTGGCCATGGTGGACCCTTCTGAAGCGTAAGGTTTGGGTGGGACTGGTACGGGGCCGGGTATCGCGGCGTACTGCGGCCCCGCGTTCCGCGACGGCTACTTGTTGGTCCTGGGCAGTCCGGGCGGGTTGATCTCGGACTTGGTCACGGCCTCGCCGGACAGGCCCCAGCGCTCCAGCACCTTGGCGTACGTGCCGTTGTCGATGACCTCGTTGAGCGCGTCGGCGAGCGGCTCGGCCAGGCCGCTGTCCTTCTTGGTGGTGGCCGCGATGAGGCCCTGGAGGGTGGTGCCGGCACCGGAGGAGGTGCCGACGACCTCCGTCTTCCCAGTGGTGGCCGCGTGGTAGGCGGCGGTCGGGTGGGGCCCGAGGTAGAGGTCGATCCGGCCCGACTGGAGGGCGAGGTAGGTGTCGCTGTCGTTCTGGTAGTACTTGATGTCCACCGGCTTCCGGCCGGCCTTCTCGTTCTCCTCGCTCCACTCGATCAGCAGTTTCTCCTGGTTGGTGCCGCTGCCCACCGCGACCGTCCTGCCCGCCACGTCCTCGGGTCCGTCGATCTTGAGACCACGGCCCTTCTTCGCCTCGAAGCCCAGGTTGTCCTCGCGGTAGGTGGCGAAGTCGTACTTCTCCTTGCGCTCCTCGGTGACGGTGATGTTGCTGAAGCCGACGTCGTACTTGGCGCTGTCGAGGCCGACGAAGATGTTCTCCCACGAGACGGTGTTGATGTGCAGCTTGAGGCCGAGCACATCGGCGACCAGAGAGGCGAGGTCGGGCTCGACGCCGATGACGGTCTTGTTGTCGGTGGCGAAGAAGGTCAGCGGCGCCGCTGAGCCGGACGAGTCGACGATCTCCAGGGTGCCTCTCTCGCGGATCTCCTCCGGGACCTCGGCGGCTATGGAGTCGACCTCGTCGGTGGTGACGCGGTTCTGGCCGGGGCTGATGTTGATCTTCGTCTTGCTGCCCGACGTGTCCGCGACCTCCGTGGTCCCGCCTTCCGACGGGTTGCCGCAGGCGGCGAGGACGAGGGCGGAGGTGAGTCCGAGCGCGGCAGCGGCGGTACGGCGGGCGATCGAGGTGGACACGGACGTGCTCCTTGCGTGGGAGGTGAGGTGAGGGTTGGTCAGAGGACCTTGGAGAGGAAGGCGCGGGTGCGCTCGTGCCGCGGATCGTCCAGTACGGCCGCGGGCGGCCCCTGCTCCACGACGACACCGCCGTCCATGAACACCACGGTGTCGGCGACCTCGCGGGCGAAGCCGATCTCGTGGGTCACGACGATCATGGTGGTTCCGGTACGGGCCAGGTCCTTGATGACGTCGAGGACTTCACCGACCAGTTCCGGGTCGAGCGCCGAGGTCGGCTCGTCGAAGAGCAGCACCTTGGGTTCGAGGGCGAGTGCGCGGGCGATGGCCACGCGCTGCTGCTGCCCTCCGGACAACTGCCGCGGATAGGCGTCGGTCTTGTCGGCGAGACCGACCCGCTCCAGCAGCCGGCGGGCGGTCCCGTCCGCCTCCCTGCGAGGGCGGCGCAGGGCTGAGACGGGAGCCTCGACGAGGTTCTCCAGCACGGTCAGGTGCGGGAAGAGGTCGAAGTTCTGGAAGACGAACCCGATGTGGGTGCGCTGCTTCAGAACGTCCTTCTCCTTCAGTTCGTGCAGCTTGCCGCCGGATCGGCGGTAGCCGACGAGCTCGCCGTCGATGGCGATCCAGCCGCGGTTGACCTTCTCCAGGTGGTTGATGGTCCGCAGCAGTGTGGACTTTCCGGAGCCGGACGGGCCGAGGACCACGGTGACCTCGCCGGCGCGGACCCGAAGGTCGACGCCGCGCAGGACTTCCAGCGGGCCGAAGCTCTTGTGGACGCCGTGGACGTCCACCATCACGTCGTTGACGTCCGCCGTCACCTCGCTCATCGGCTGTCTCCCAAGGGCTTCAGGGGTACGACGGGCTGGTTGCGCTGCGCCGCCGCCGCGCGCAGGTCGCGGACGAAGCGCCGGGCGCGCCGGGCCGGGGTGGGCGGCGGGGTGCGGTTGGCGCCCCGGGCGTAGCGGCGCTCCACGTAGTACTGGGCGACCGACAGCAGCGAGGTCAGCACCACGTACCAGGCGGTGGCGACCAGCAGCAGCGGGATCACCCGGCCGTTGCGTCCGTAGACCACCTGCACCTGGTAGAACAGCTCGCCGATGGACATCACATAGACCACCGAGGTTCCCTTGAGCAGGCCGATGATCTCGTTGCCGGCCGTGGGCAGGATGGCGCGCATGGCCTGCGGGAGCACGATCCGGCGGATCTGCCGCAGCCGGGGAATGCCCAGCGCCGCGGCGGCCTCCAGCTGTCCGTGGTCGACGGCGATGACGCCGCCGCGCACGATCTCGGCGGCGTAGGCGGCCTGGTGCAGCGTCAGCCCGATGATGGCCGCGCCCATGGTGCCGATGATGCTGTTGCTGTCGACGGACCAGAACACCGGGCCGAAGGGGATGCCGAAGCCCAGCCTCTCGTACAGCGCGCTCAGGTTGAACCAGAACACCAGCTGGACGATCATCGGGATGGACCGGAAGATCCAGATGTAGGTCCAGGCGACGGTCCGCAGCACCGGGCTGCGCGACAGCCGCATGAAGGCCAGGACGGTGCCGAGGAGGAAGCCCAGCACCGTGGCGTAGAGGGTGAGCTGGAGGGTGACCCACACCGCCTGGACGATCGTCTCGGACAGGATGTGGTCGCGGAAGACGTTCCACTCCCAGACCGGGTTGGTGGCCAGTCCGTGCACGAACTGGGCGACCAGCACGATCACGGCTACGGCCGCCGCCCAGCGCGCGTAGTGGCGGGCGGGGACCACCTCGAGCGAGGCCGGGTCGTCCGGCGTGGGCGGGGCTTCGGGGCCGCCGCCCGGGAGGGCGGCGCTGGGCGGCGCGGTGTCAGTGGTCGGGCTCATCGTGGTGTTCCTGCTCAGCTCTTATGTGTGCTCGGGCGGGTTGATCCGCGATGTCCCGATCGCGGAGGGGGCGGTGCCCCACTTCTTGAGGATCCGGGCGTACGTGCCGTCCTTGATCAGCTCGTTGACGGCGGCCTGGAACGCCTGGGTGAGCGGGGAGCCCTTCTTGAAGGCGAAGCCGACGTCGAGGCGGTGGTACTCGCCGAGGAAGGTGGTCCCCGAGGCGGGCTGCGCCGCCTGGTGGCGCAGGCCGTTGATGGTCGACATGATCACGTCGATCCGGCCCTGCTGGAGCGCGGTGAGGGTCGCCGCGTTCTCCGAGTAGACCTTCACGTCGTACGGCTTCTTGCCCGCCTTGGCGCATACGCCCTTCTGCGCGGTGAGGGTCGCCTCGAAGGTGGTGCCGGCGCCGGTGCCGATGGCCAGCCCGCACAGCTGGGTGAGGTCGGTGACCTTCGCCTTGAGCGCGGTGTTGCCCTTCTTCACCGCGAAGCCCTGGCCGTCGTTGATGTACGTGACGAAGTCGATGACCTTCAGGCGGTCGCTCGTGACCCCGAAGTTGCCGGTGCCGAAGTCGTACTTGCCGCTGCCGAGGGCGGGCAGGATCGTCTCGAAGGAGGCGTCCTGCCGCTCCAGCTTCACACCGAGGACCTCGGCCACCGCGTCCGCGACGTCGATGTCCTGGCCTGCGGGCGGCTCGTCCTGCCCTCCCCCACTCTCGGCTTCGCGCGAGCGGGGGGATCCCCATGGGTAGTACGCCCCGGGCGGGGACCCGACCGAGCTTCCGACCCGCAGCGTGCCGGACTTGCGTACGTCCGCGGGCAGCAGGGCGGCGACGGCGTCCACCTTGCGTACGGCGGCGACCGGGTCGTCGGTCGGTGCGGAGGACGCCTGGGCACCCGCCGGGGAGGTGTCGCCGGAGCCGCAGGCGGTCAGCGTCAGTACGGGCAGCAGCACGATGCCGGCGGTCATGCGCAGACGGGTTCTGATGCCACGGGCGCTCACAGGTCGGCTGCCTTTCCTTGGTGTGGTGCGGCCGGCAGGTGCTTCTCGAAGGGCAGCGGGCCGATGGTTTCCGGGTCGGCCTGCGTGTCGAACAGCGGGGTGTAACCGGTGGCCAGGTACAGGCCGCGGGCCTCGGGCTGGCGCGGACCGGTGGTCAGGTGGATCCGCCGGTAGCCGCGGGCGCCCGCCTCACGCTCCAACTCGGCGACGACACGGCGGGCCAGGCCGCGCCGACGGTGGGCGGAGTGCGTCCAGATCCGTTTCAGTTCGGCCGTGGTCCCGTCGTCGTACCGGCGGAAGGCGCCGCCCGCGACCGGTTCGCCGTGTTCGAGGAGCAGGAGCAGCATCCCGCCGTGCGGGGCGGTGAACTCCTCCTCGGGGTAGCGGGCGAGTTCGGCGTGCGCGTCCCTGCCGTAGCGCGTGGAGTACTCGTCGCCGAGTTCGCGCAGCAGCGGTCTCGTCCGCGGGTCGGACACGGCCACTTGGACGACCGCCGGCTCGGCCGCGGCCGCGGGAGGTGGTGCGACGGAGGTCATCCGTTCACCGCCGCGAGGTTCTGCGTGCCGCGGGCAGCCCGCTCGGCGTCGCGCTTGGCGACCTCCTCGCGGACGATCGGGATCACGTACCGGCCGAAGTCGATGGCGTCGCCCAGCAGGTCGTAGCCGCGCGCCGAGAGGATGTCGACGCCGAGGTCGTAGTAGTCGAGGAGCGCCTGGGCGACCGTCTCGGGGGTGCCGACCAGGGCGTTGGAGTTGCCCGCGCCACCGGTGGCGGCGGCCGTCGGGGTCCACAGGGCACGGTCGTAGCGCTCCCCCGCCTCGGCGATGGCGACGAGCCGCTGCGAGCCGACGTTTTGAGGTGTCGCAGCCTGGGGGCGGGCCTGCCCGTGGTGGCGCTTGGTGATCGCCTCGCCCTTCTCCTTGCGGGCCTTGATCGCGCCGACCGTGCGGTGGGCCTTCTCCCAGGCCAGTTCCTCGGTCGGGGCGATGATCGGGCGGAACGCCACCTGGATGCGCGGCACGTCGGTGCGGCCCGCGGCCTTCGCGGCGGCCTTCACTGCCTCGATCTGCTCGGCGGTCCTGGCCAGGGGCTCACCCCACAGGCAGTAGATGTCGGCCTCGGCGCCCCCGGCTGCGTACGCGGCGGGCGACGAGCCGCCGAACGACACGTCCGGGCGGGGCTGCTGGACCGGGAAGACGTCGCTGACGAAGTCGCGGAAGCGGTAGTGCTCGCCCTCGTGGTCGAAGGGCTCACGGGTGGTCCAGATCTTCTTGACGATCCGGATGTACTCGCGGGTACGGGCGTAGCGCTCGTCCTTGGTGAGGGTGTCGCCCTCACGGCCCTGTTCGCGGTCGTTGCCGCCGGTGATGAAGTGCACGGTCAGCCGGCCCTCGCTGATCTGGTCGAGGGTGGCGAAGGTCTTCGCGGCGAAGGTCGGGTACGAGACGTTGGGCCGGTGCGCGAGCAGGATCTGGAGGCGGTCCAGCCTGCTCGCGATGTGAGCGGCGGCCGGCGCGGGGTCCGGCGATCCGGAGCCGTAGGCGAACAGCACCCGGTCCCAGCCGTGGTCCTCGTGCGCCCGGGCGAGCCGGAGCGTGTACTCCTTGTCGAAGGCGGCGCCGGAGCGCGGGGTGGTTTCGGAGCCGTCGTTGGTGGCGGCGATGCCAAGGAACTGCACTGGCATGGGAGATGGCCTTTCCTCAAGTCCTCTGGGCCGAGCCGTGGGCAGCACGCGGGCACGGCGGAGCAGCCCTCGGTGCGCCCAGGTGTGGCGGCGCTTCGGGGTGCGGGGAACCAGGTGGTGAGCAGGTGTGATGACGCCGGGGCACGGGCCTCGGGCGAGATCGGGCGCGGCAGCGCGTGTCAGGTCTCGCAGGACCGTCCGTACGCGGATTCAGCGTGTGTTCAGCGCATGCGTACGACGGCGCCGCGAAGGGGGGAACTCGGCCCACGACGGGGGCACCGAGGGAGGGAAGGGCCGGTCAGACGGCCCGCTGCCGCGTCAGGCGCAACACGCGGCGGACCACACCCGACCGAAGTCGATGTGGTCGCGGGTGACCAGGCGCTGGTCGGCGTTCATGCGACCAATTGAGCAGTACATCTCGCTTCTCGTCAACTACGGCCCGGATCCCGGACCGGTGCCGAGCGGTTCGCGTGCGTGGTTGACACACGCGCACGGTGCGCCCATACGATCGAGGACGGACCGGCTCCGCCGCGCGCGGCAGCCGCACCGGCCCGCGTCGAGGGACGCGGCGAGCGTGATGACGCCGGAAGAACCAGACACCGCCCCGTACCCGCGCCGTGTGTGCGCGCCTTCCACAGACGTGTGCCGCCGCCGGTCACCCGTGCCCGCGGATCCCTCCCCTGGAGAGCCTCCTGATGGTCTCACCGTCCGACATCACCCGTCCCTCCCGAATCACCGCGTCCGTCCCACCCGCAGAACGCCTCAACACCTCCGGCCGGACCCCGGGCCGCCCAGGCCCGGACGACGATCCGCCCCGGATCGTGCCGCTCCGACACGTCGGCCGCCGACTGGCCGCAGCCGCCGCGCTGCTGTTCTTCGCGATGGTGGTCAACTCCGTCGTGCGCAACCGTGCCTTCCAGTGGGATGTGGTCGGCCGGCACTTCACCACCGCCGCCGTGCTCGACGGGCTGCTGCTCACCCTGTGGCTGACCGGCGTGGTGATGGTGCTCGGCTTCCTGCTCGGCATCCCCCTGGCCGTGATGCGGCTTTCCGCCAACCCGGTGCTGCGCGCGCTGAGTTGGGGCTACGTGTGGATCTTCCGGTCCACTCCGCTGCTGGTGCAGCTGCTGTTCTGGTTCAACATCGGCGCCCTCTACCCGACGCTCGGCCTCGGCATCCCCTTCGGGCCGCAGTTCGTCACCGTACAGACGGTCAACCTCCTCGGCCCCACCCTCACCGCCGTCATCGGCCTGACCCTGCACGAAGCCGCCTACGCCGCCGAGGTGGTACGCGGCGGCATCCTCTCCGTCGACTCCGGCCAGACGGAGGCCGCCCAGGCTCTCGGCATCGGCAGACGGCGCACACTGCGCCGGATCGTCATCCCACAGGCGATGCGCTCCATCGTGCCGACCGCCGGGAACATGCTGATCGGCACGCTCAAGGGCACCAGCATCGTCAGCGTGCTGGCCGTGCACGACCTGCTGTACTCGGTGCAGCTGGTCTACCACCAGACGTACCAGGTCATCCCGTTGCTGATGGTGGCCACCCTCTGGTACATCGCCGTCACGACCGTGCTCAGCGCGGGACAGTTCTACGTCGAGCGCCACTACGCGCGTGGCTCCGCCCGCGCCCTGCCCCCCACGCCCCTGCAGAGGCTCAGGGTCCATCTGGCGGCTCTTCACGCCCGGCTGGAGAGGGCGACCGCGCCCGGCGCCCGCCCGGCAGCCGACGGTGACCGGTGAGCCCATCCACGGTGTTGCGTTCCCTACATTCCCTATCGAATTACTAGGAATGTATTGACGGCCCGCCCGACGGGTGCGCAGGATGATGCGCATGGCCCACACGCAGCAGCGACTCGTTCGTCGTCGGCATGTCGACTTTGGTCACGTCGTCAGCGCCGCGTGCTGTCGCGCGTAAGGCACGCGGCCCACACCCTGCGCGCGCCGCTCCGCTCCTTCTCCCTCATCCAGGCGCTCAGGCGAACCCACTCACCGCGCCTGACGGCCCGACGCACTTCTGAAGGACGACCGCCATGACCACGGCACTTCCGGCCCAGGCCGCTCCATCGAATTCGCCACTCCCCGACATGCGCCATCTCCGCCTCGTGGGCGATACCTCACAGAGCGCCACCGGGGAACACGGTTCCGCACCCCTCGTCGGCTACCTCGTGCTCGTCCCCGCGGGCACCGATCCCGCCCAGCTCTTCGCGAAGGACGTGACACGGCCGGAGATCCGGCCGGTCGCCTACACGGACTCACCTCCCGCGCAGACGGGAGGCGGTGCCGTCCGCATCGATCCCGCGCGGCATGCCGCAGAGCTGGACGGACGCGAACTCGACCTCACGTACCTGGAGTTCGCGCTGCTGGCCCATCTTGTTCAGCATCCCCACCAGGTGCACTCGCGCGAGCAGCTGATAGCCGGCATCTGGGGCTACGACCACATCGGCGACGGCCGCACGGTGGACGTCCACATCGCGCGCCTGCGCCGCAAGATGGGCAAGGCCCACCGGCACCGCATCGTCACCGTACGGCGAGTGGGCTACAAGTACGTGCCCGACCAGCAGGAGAGCCCCGACACCGCACCGTGCAGCCGACCTTGAGGAGACCCACCGCCATGGGCGTTGCCACTGCGCCGTCCGGCCCCTCCCCGGAATCCGACCGGACCGGGCCCGGCCGTGCGCACTGGCTGCGCGTGGCCCGCGAGACGGCGGACGACCTGGCCACGGACGCGGTGACCCGGGAACAGGCGGGCAAGGCCCCGTTCGACGAGGTGTCCCGGCTGCGTGAGGCGGGACTGCTGACGCTCCTCACACCGGCCGAACTCTCGGGAGGCGGCGCGGACTGGGCCACGGCCTACGCCGTCGTCCGGGAGATCGCCGCCGCCGACGGCGCGATCGGTCAACTCCTCGGCTGTCACTACTTCCTGTCGTGGAGCGCCGGGTTCTTCACCGAGCCCGCTCTCGCCGCTCGGGTCGAGCGGAGGTCCGCGGCGGAGCAGTGGTGCTGGGGCGGTGGTTTAGCCCGTCAGGAACTGCCTCTGACACTGACCAGGAAAGCCAGGGGCCATGTGCTCGACGGCCGGCAGAGCTACAGCACCGGAGTCCTGGTCGCCGACCGCCTCGCCGTGCGGGCCGTACGAGCCGGCACCGGTGAACCACTCGCCATCGTCGTCGACCCCGCCCATCACGGCGTGAGGATCGACCCCGACGCCGACACCTTCGGCCAGCGGCTCGCGGCTGCCGGCAGTGTGGAGTTCGATGCCGTACCGGTCGCCGCCCACGACGTACTCGGCTCCCTGTCCACGGACGAGGCAGTCCTGTCGCCCCTGGCTGCGCTGGCATCGCCGATCGGGCGTCTCCTCTCCGTCCAGCTCTGTCTGGGCATGGCCGAAGGAGTGCTCGCCGAAGCCCGTGATTACAGCCGGGCGGGCCGGACTCCCTGGCACCCCGCCCTGCCGGCCGACTCCCTCCAGGACCCGCGGGTGCTGACCACCTACGGAGAACTCACCGTCCTTACACGCTCCGCGTCCGCACTCGCCGACCAAGCACGGGAAGCCGTACACGCCGGGCTGGCGCGCGGCGAGGACGTCACCTACGACGAGTACGCGGAGATCTCCGTCCTCGTGGCCATGGCCGAAACTGCCGCCTCCAGGGCTGCGCAGGAGTCGACCGCCCGCGCCCTCGACATCATCGGCGTCCGCTCCACGTCCGCACGGCTGGGCTTCGACCGCTTCTGGCGCAATGCCCGGACCCACACCCTGTACGAACCCGTCACCGACCGGCTCCGAGATGTCGGGGACTACTTCCTCAACGGTGCACACCCTCCGTTCGTCCTGCCCGTCTGACCGCGCGAGTTTCTCGGCTTTTCACCGGCCGGCCCGGCACGATCAGCATTCGCCACGCAACCCGGCAAGCAGGCGATTGTGAACACCGCACTTCACTCACATGTCGGCCCGTTGAGAATATGAGACGCCCGCGCGGACGACATTGACTGGGCTGGATTTCGCTGCAATTCTCGTGGCTGTGAGCAAGTCCGAGAACCTCGCCGCGCTCCTGTACGTCGATCTGCGACGCCAGGCCAGCGCCATCTGTGCCGTCGGCCACTGAACAGGCTGACGGACGCTTCTCTCTCCCGCTCATTTTCACAGTCGGCCACCGCGACCACATCGCTGCTGTCGTAGACGACTGATTCCTCGCAGGAATTCCTGACAGGATTCCTTTTCCCCTTGGTCCCCGCCTTGCTTTCACCCCATTGGCGAGCACCATTTTCGGCCGGCGCTTCTCCAGGCCGACTGTTGCACGCCAGTCCCCATTTCACTTGAACAGGACTTCTCCATGGCCACGACGGCATCGACCCGACGCCACTTCCTCTCCCTGCTCGGCCTTTCTGCCGTGGTCGTGAGCTGCGGCACCACCGCGACCGGAGCCACCTCCGGCAAGGGCCGGACCAGGACGCTCCGGTACCAGGGCTGGGCGGGCCAGGTCACGTTGCCGGAGCTGGCCGAGGATCTCGGCTATCTCCAGGACGTGAAGCTGAAGTGGGTCGGCAACACCATCAGCGGGCCGCAGGACATCCAGTCCGCGGCCACGGGCCAGACCGACTTCGGCGGTGCCTTCAACGGCGCGGTCGTCAAACTGGCCGCGAGCAACGCCCCCATCAAGGCCGTCATCAGCTACTACGGCTCCGACAAACACGCCTACAACGGCTTCTACGTCCTCAAGGACAGTCCGATCCGCTCGGCCCGGGACCTGCTCGGCAAGAAGGTCGGAATGAACACCCTCGGGGCGCATTCCGAGGCCATGCTCGACATTTATCTGCAACGAGGCGGCCTGTCCCGGACAGAGATCAAAGAAGTGGAGCCACTCGTGGTTCCACCGGTCAACACCGAGCAGACACTCCGGCAGAAGCAGATCGACGTGGCCGTGCTCGGCGGCATTCTGCGCGACAAGGCCCTGGCAGCCGGGAACATCCGTCCACTGTTCACGGACCATGAGCTGCTCGGCTCGTTCAGTGCCGGCACCTTCGTGATGACGGACCGCTTCCTGAAGCAGAACCCCGAGACGGCCCGGATCTTCGTCACCGCCGTGGGGCGGGCCATCGAGTGGTCCCGTTCCACCCCGCGCGAAGAGGTCGTCGCCCGGATGACCGGCATCGTGAAGAAGCGCGGCCGCAACGAGGACACCGCACCACTGAAGTTCTGGCGGTCCTACGGCGTCGCCGAGACGGCGGGCCGGATCACCGGCAAGGAACTCCGGTTGTGGATCGACTGGCTGGCCGACCGCGGTGACATCCGGAAGGGACAGGTCACCCTGTCGGACCTCTACACCAATGAGTTCAACGCCGCCGGCAAGGGCGGTGCAGAGGCTTCCTCGGCGGCCTCCTCCACTTCGACGAGCGGGAGCTGATCCCATGCCGGAATCCACCACAGCATCCGTCACACCCAAGATCGTGCTCGAGCAGGTGCGGAAGGACTTCACGGTCAAGGACCGGACGGGGCGAGGCCGAGCGGCGGGCACGGACCGTGCGGGGACCCGGCAGGCGACCCGGTTCACCGCCCTCGACGGCATCGATCTGGAGATAGCGGCCGGCGAGTTCGTCGTCCTGGTCGGTCCCAGCGGCTGCGGGAAGTCGACGCTGCTGGACCTGCTCGGCGGCCTCACCCGGCCCACCGGCGGACGGATCCTGCTGGACGGCCGACTCGTCACCGGCCCGGGCCTGGACCGGGGCATCGTGTTCCAGCAGTACGCGCTGCTGCCGTGGCGCACGGCCCAGGGCAATGTCGAGTTCGGCCTGGAGGCCGTCGGCGTCCCACGGCGCCAACGTGCCGTACGGGCCCGGGAGTTCCTGGACCTGGTGGGCCTGGCCGGGTTCGAGGACCGCCATCCGCATGAGCTGTCGGGCGGGATGCGGCAGCGGGTGGCGCTCGCCCGCAGCCTCGCCTACGACCCCGATGTGCTCCTGATGGACGAGCCGTTCGCCGCGCTGGACGCCCAGACCCGGGAGTCGCTGCAGGACGAACTGCTGCGCATCTGGCAGCGCACCGGCAAGACCGTCGTCTTCATCACGCACGGCATCGACGAGGCCGTCCACCTGGGACAGCGCGTCGCCGTCATGACGTCGAGGCCGGGCCGCATCAAGCAGATCGTGCCGATCGCCTTCGACTCCCGTACGGCGACGGCCGACCTCCGCTCCAGCCCCGAGTTCGCACGGTACCGGCACGAGATCTGGTCGCTGCTGCACGACGAGGTGGCCAGGGCCCAGCAGTTGGAGAAGGAGGAGGCTTCCGTATGAGCCCCGCGACCGGCACGACCACCGAGAAGACCACGTCGCCGGACGCTGTGAGCGCCGCCGAGCCCGTCCCGGCCCCTTCCTCTGCTACGTCCGCCGCGTCCCCGCCGGATGATGCGTCGCCGTCGAGTGCGCGCCGCCCCCGCTCCACGGCGGCCCGGAGCCGCCGGGTGGTCCGCCGGCTGCCGTACCTGCTGGTCAAGGGGGCGACCAGGTCCGTTGCGATCGTGGCTCTGCTGCTGCTGTGGGAGACCGCACCGCGACTGGGCCTGGTCGACCGGACTTTCCTGCCACCGTTCAGTGAGGTCGCCCGCGCCTGGTGGGGACTGGCCGCCGACGGGCAGCTCGCCGACAACGGACGCGCCAGCCTGGTGCGCTCGTTCAGCGGATTCGGTCTCGCCGTGGCCGTCGCCGTGCCACTCGGCCTGCTGATCGGCTGGTACCGGCCGGTCGCCGACCTTCTCGGACCGCTGCTGGAGGTGTTCCGCAACACCGCCGCGCTGGCCCTGCTGCCGGTGTTCGTGCTGCTGCTGGGCATCGGCGAGACCTCGAAGATCTCCATCGTGGTGTACGCGTGCACCTGGCCGATCCTGCTCAACACCATCAGCGCGGTCCGCAACGTCGACCCGACCCTGCTGAAGCTGGCGAAGTCGATGGACCTGCCCGCGCCCCGTCTCTTCCAGAAGGTCATCCTGCCGTCCGCGGTTCCGGTGATGTTCACCGGCATCCGGCTGGCGGGAGCGGTGTCCATCCTGGTGCTGGTCGCCGCCGAGATGATCGGCGCCAAGGCGGGCCTCGGCTATCTCATCAACGCCTCGCAGTACAACTTCGCGATCCCGCAGATGTACGCGGGCATCATCACGATCTCCGCGATCGGTGTGGCCTTCAACCAGCTCCTGGTCGCCGTGGAACGGCGGCTCAGCTCCTGGCGCGTACCGGCCGGCGGCTGATCCGGCCACCCGCTCGCCCCTCTTCCGCCCGGTGCCGTCGCCCTGCCCCGCTCGTCCCCTGCCCCGATGCTCTCACCACCCCCGATCCGAGGAACGCCATGACCGCGACCAGCCCCCGCCGGCTGCACCTCAACGCCTTCCTGATGAACGCCGGCCACCACGACGCCGCCTGGCGGCACCCCCGTACCCAGCCCGAACGCGTCACCGATCTGCGCTACTTCCAGCAGCTCGCGCAAACCGCCGAACGCGGCCTGCTCGACTCGGTCTTCCTCGCCGACGGCCTCGCCCTGTGGGGCAAGGTCCGGCACAACGCGCTCGGCGGCTTCGAACCGCTCACCCTGCTGTCCGCGCTGGCGGCGGTCACCGAGCACGTCGGCCTGATCGCCACCGTCTCCACCACCTTCAACGAGCCCTTCCACACCGCCCGCAAGTTCGCCTCCCTGGACCACATCAGCGGTGGCCGGGCCGGCTGGAACATCGTCACCTCCGGCACCGTGAACGAGGCCCGCAACTTCGGGCAGGACGAGCATCTGGAGCACGGGCTGCGCTACGAGCGGGCACGGGAGTTCGTCGAGGTCGCCACCAAGCTGTGGGACAGCTGGGAGGACGACGCGATCCTGCTCGACCGTGAGCGCGGCGTCTACGCCGACACCGGCAAGGTGCGGGAGATCAACCACCGCGGAGAGCACTTCGGGGTGCAGGGCCCCCTGAACGTACCGCGCACCCCGCAGGGCTACCCACTGCTGGTGCAGGCCGGTTCGTCGGAGGACGGCAGGGAGTTCGCCGCCCAGTACGCCGAGGCCGTCTTCACCGCCCAGCAGACCCTCGCCGACGGCCAGTCCTTCTACAAGGACCTCACATCGCGGCTCGCCCGCTACGGCCGCGCCGAGGACGAACTGCTGGTACTGCCCGGCATCGCCCCCGTCATCGGCTCGACCGAGGCCGAAGCCCGCGCACTCGAACAGGAGTTGACGGACCTCCAGGTCCCCGAGTACGGGCTCGCCCAGCTGTCCGGGATGCTCGGCACCGACCTGACCGGGCTGCCGCTGGACGGACCGCTGCCCGAGCTGCCCGAGGAGCGGGACATCAACGGCAACAAGAGCCGCTTCACTCTCGTCGCCGAACTCGCCCGCCGCGACGGCCTCACCCTGCGCGAACTCATCGCCCGCCTCGGCGCCGGCCGTGGCCATCGGGTCTTCGCCGGCACCCCGGAGCAGATCGCCGACCAGCTCGAGGAGTGGTTCACCCACGGCGCCGCCGACGGCTTCAACATCATGCCGCCCCATCTGCCGGGCGGCCTGGAGGACTTCGTCGACCACGTCGTGCCCATCCTGCAGCGGCGCGGCCTGTTCCGTACCGAGTACACCGGCCGCACCCTGCGCGAGAACTACGGTCTGGCCCGCCCCGCCAACCGGCTGGCCGCGGCGGGCTCAGCAGCGGGAGGGCCCGCGTGACCGGGCTGGAACCCACCACGGACGTCCTGGTGGTGGGCGGCGGGCCCGCCGCCACGCGGGCCGCGCTCAAGGCAGCCCAGGACGGGTCGGACGTCATCCTCGCCGACCAGGGCTACTGCGGCACGGTGCCCGCCCGCCGAGACGACTGCCAGACCTGCTTCCCGTGCGAGGCGAACTGCCCTGCGGACGCGCTGTACGTCGCGCCCCTGACCCGCCCGCTGCCCGACGACTCCACCGCCCGGGACGAGGAGCACCTGGACCGTACCGGCCTGCGCGGCAGCTACCGCCGGCACATCGGCTGGGGACGAGGCCGCACCCCCGGCGCTCTGCGGGCCGTCGGTCCTCCCCTCGGACCGCCGGGGTCCAGGGGAACCTCCCTGCCCATCACCTCCTGATGACCTCCCTGCTGATCACCTCCTGAAGGGAACACCCGCACATGACCACCAGCACCGGCTTCGACATCCGCAGGATCGGCGGCCGTATCGGTGGAGAGATCCTCGGCGTGGATCTCTCCACCGACCTCGACCCCGCCGTCGTCACCGAGATCAACTCCGCGCTCCTGGAACACAAGGCGCTCGTCTTCCGCGACCAGAACCTCGACGACGCGGGCCAGCTCCGCTTCGCCTCTCTCTTCGGCGAGCTCACCACCGCGCACCCCACCGTCCCCTCCGTCGACGGCCGGCCCCAGATCCTGCCCGTCGACGGCGACGAGGGCATCCGCGCCAACCACTGGCACACGGATGTCACCTTCGTCCGTACGCCCCCGAAGGCGTCCACGCTGCGCAGCATCGTGGTCCCGCCCTACGGCGGAAACACCCTCATCGCCAACTCGGCAGCCGCGTACCGGGACCTGCCCGAGCCGCTGCGCGAGCTGGCGGACAAACTGTGGGCGGTACACACCAATGACTACGACTACGCCGCGCCGAAGAACGAGAAGGCGGCCGAGCACCGCAGGCGGTTCGTCTCACGCACGTACCGCACCGCCCACCCGGTCGTCCGCGTCCACCCCGAGACCGGGGAGCGCGGGCTGTTCATCGGCGGCTTCGCCCAGAGCATCGTCGGCCTCGGCCCCTCCGACTCCCGCGATCTGCTGCGCCTCTTCCAGTCGTACGTCACCCGCCCCGAGAACATCGTGCGCGTGGCCTGGACGCCCGGTGACCTCGTCCTGTTCGACAACCGCATCACCCAGCACTACGCCCCCGACGACTACGGCGACCTGCCGCGCCTGCTGCACCGGGTGACCGTCGCGGGCGATGTCCCGGCCGGTGTCGACGGCACCCTCAGCCATGTCGTCGAGGGCGACGACGCCTCCCACTACACCCCTGCCGCGGCCTGATCACCTCGGCCGCCGGGCAGGGACATCGACCCATGCCCGGCGGCCCCGCCCACAGCGGAGCGCCGGGGCCGGCCGTACGGGATAATGCGCACATGCGGATCTCAGCCAGGGCGGACTACGCGGTACGTGCCGCGCTTCAGCTCGCCGCGTCACGGGATGACGGGCCACTGAAGGCCGAAGCCATCGCCGACGCCCAGGACATCCCGCACAAGTTCCTCGAAAGCATCCTGAACGACATGCGCCGGGGCGGTCTCGTCCTCAGCCAGCGCGGCGGCAACGGCGGCTACCGGCTGGCCAGGCCGGCCGAGTCCATCAGCATCGCCGACGTCATCCGCGTCGTGGACGGACCCCTGGTCTCGGTGCGCGGCGTCCGCCCCCCGGAACTGTCCTACACCGGCCCCGCCGAGTCGCTGCTCCCCCTGTGGGTCGCGCTGCGGTCCAACGTGCGCGAGATCCTTGAGGGCGTGTCGCTCGCCGACGTCGCATCGGCCCGACTTCCTCCCGACGTATCGGCGTTGGCCAACGTCCCGAGCGCCTGGGCGAACCCCTGACACGTGGGAGAACGGGCGGAACAGCGCCAGCCTGTCGCAGGTGTTCCTGGCCGTCTTCCTGATCCTGCTCGTCGGCATCGCCGTCGACCCGCTGATCTTCAGCCCGCTGGAGCGGCGGGTGCTGCGCAGCCGGAACCTGCTGGTCACCCGCTGAACGAACGGATCGCGAGCGGCGCAGGATGCGCCTCCCACCCCGCCGCACACCGGTTCACAGCGCCGGCTCCGCAGAGGCATCGCCCTACAGCGGAGCCGGCGCTGCCGTGCACGGAGCGGACGGCCCCACCCGCACGGGTCCTACGACACGCTGAGGGACAGACCCGCCTCTCCCCACGCCTGGAAGCCGCCGCCCGGACAGGTCGCACGGTGCAGACCCGGCTGGTGCGGCGATGGCGCGGCCAGGCGCGGGGGCGTGACCGCCGATGCAGATGGCCACGGTCCGCGATCGTGGCCCTTCGGGGCGCGGTAGGAGCCCTGTGGTCCGGCCGCCACTCCAGTTCTTCGTGTTCGATCCGAGGGCACCGGGAATCAGCCCGTCACGCTCGCGCAGTGCGGTACAGCGGATCTCGGCCAGGAGTGCCCCGTCGCCAGCCGCCGCTCACCCCTCCCGCGCGCCGACGTGGTCGAGCCCGCGCGGACCCGCACCAGGTGCTCGTGGAGGGACAGCTCTCGGCTCACCGCCAATCCTCCGGCCCCTCGACCTGCTCGCGCCGGGGCACCGCACCGGTACGGCCGAGGCGGCTCATCAGCGGCAGCGGCGAGTAGCAGGCGTGCACGGTACGGAACTCGTCGAGCCCTTCACGTGGGGGGTGGCGGCCGACGGCCCTGCCCCCACCGGGTGGCAGCCTCCGTCGGCGGTCGACGTCTTCGGCCAGTTCCAGGGACCTCCCCCGGAGGGAACTCGCACCACGAGTGCGATCTCCGTCGGTTCGCATGCCACCGTGGTGAAGCGCGCCGACCGGCCGGGCGTGGTCGTGACAGCCGGTGCCGGGCGGGCAGCGAAGAGCCGTGCCTCACTGCCGCCGCGGGGTTCATGAGTACAGCGCGTATGCGCCGGGGCAACCGCTTCCAGAGCGTGGCGGCGGGCGAGTCGGTCCGGCGCCAGGACTCCCCGGGCGGTGTGTGACGGCGAGGTCACGACCGCATCGTGGGCACCCGGAGTCCGCGTTATGGACGACAGGGTGGCGAGTCTCGGCGCTCTGCCGATAGAACCGCAGGTCAGATGGGTGTGAACGGGTCGCCAGGTGGCGCAATACGGCGGCAACACCATCGGAGCGGTTCTCCTTGTACGTTCCCTGCCATGCCAGCCGAACCCGCCCCCGCAGCCCGCCCGGTCGCCGCCGCGCGCCGTCGGCGGCTGCGTGCGGACCGGGCCAGGCAGCTCGCCGACCTGCTGCGGCACCAGATCCTGGCGGGGGGCTTCCCCGGCGGGGTCCTGCCCCTCGAGGACGTCATCGCCGCCGACTACCGAGCCAGCCGCAACACCGTCCGGCAGGCCCTGGACCTGCTGCGCGGCGAACAACTCGTCAACCGGCAACCGGGCGTCGGCACCGTGGTGGTCTGCGAGAAGTACCCGCACGGGCTGGACCGCCTCCAGGGCCTGGCCGAGACCCTGCACGAGCACGGCCGGGTCACCAACGAGGTCCGCACCGTCGGGCCGGTCACCGCCCCTGGCCCGGTGGCGCATCGGCTGGGCCTGCCCGAGCACACCGACGTGCTGTGTATCGAGCGGCTGCGCCGCCTGAACGGACTGCCGCTCTCCCTGGACCTGTCCTACCTGCCCATGGACGTGGGCGGGGAACTGCTCCGCTGCGACCTGGAGAACACGGACGTGTTCCGGCTCCTGGAGTCGCTGACCGGCGGCCCGCTGGGCCACGCCGAGATCACACTGGAGGCCGTCACCGCCGACGCGCACTCCGCCGCGGTACTCCAGGCCCCCCGCGGGGCCGCCCTACTGATGCTGGAACGACTGACCTGTCTGCCCGACGGGCGGCCGGTGGACCTGGAGTTCATCCGGTTCCGCGGCGACCGCATCACCATGAGCGGCGTGCTGCACCGCTCCGTCTGATCCCTGGGCTCCCCCTCCCTTCCGTCCCCCGCTGTTCCCGGCCCTACCGTGCCCCTTGGAGACAACCATGCCTCTCGTTCCGCAGCGCGCCGACGTGCCCGTGACCATCGACGAGTCCAAGTGCATCGACGGCTGCACGCTCTGCGTCGACATGTGTCCGCTCGACTCGCTCGCGATCCGCGCGGACAACGGCAAGGCGTACATGCACGTGGACGAGTGCTGGTACTGCGGCCCGTGCGCGGCCCGGTGTCCCACCGGCGCGGTCACCGTCAACATGCCCTACCTGCTCCGGTGAAAGGCCGAACCCCCATGTCCCGCAAGAGAATCCCCCTCCTGCCGCTCCTCCCGGTCGCCCTGCTGCTCCCGCCGGTCACCGCCTGCGGCGGCACGGCGGGCGCCGGCGGCGACTCCGACGTGAAGACGGTCACCGTGACCGTCGGCTACCAGTCCAAGACCATCAACACCGTCACCGCCGGTACCCTGCTGCGCTCCCTCGGCTACTTCGAGAAGGAGCTCGCTGCCCGTGGGAAGAAGGACGGCATCACCTACAAGGTCGAGTGGCAGGACTACGCGACCGGTGCCCCGATCACCGCCCAGATGACGGCCGGGAAGATCGACATCGGTTCGATGGGCGACTTCCCGCTGCTGATCAATGCGGCCCGCGGCAAGCAGCTGGGGCAGCCGACCCGGCTGGTCGCGGTCACCGGATACAACCTCCGCGGCGGCCTGAACACAGTCGTCACCGCACCCGGTTCGTCCCTGCGGTCACTGGCCGGCCTACGCGGCAAGAAGGTGTCCACCAGCATCGGCTCGGCCGCCGACGGCACCCTGGTCCGGGCCCTGCAGCGGGCCGGCATCGACCCGGACAAGGGCATCCAGAAGCTCAACCAGCAGCCCAGCGTGGGCGCTTCGGCCCTGGCTGCAGGCAGCGCCGACGCGCTGTCCCAGTTCGTCGCCTGGCCCGGCAAGCTGGCCTTCGAGGGCCGGGGCACCGCTCTGTACGACGGGGCCGAACTGAACCTGCCGACCTTCCACGGGGTCACGGTCCGGGAGAAGTTCGCCAAGGAACGGGCCGGCATCCTGGACGACTTCCTGAGGGCGCAGCGCCGGGCCACCGACTACCTGCGCGCCCAGCCGGTCGCCGCCGCCGAGTCGGTGGCCGCGAAGACCGGTCTGCCGGCCGAGGTGGTCTACCTCTACAACGGCGCCAACGGCATCGCCACCTTCGACCCGGAGCTCCGCCCGGAGCTGATCACCGCCCTCAAGGAGGACGTGCCGGTGCTGAAGGCCGCCGGGCTGGTGCGCGACGTCGACGTGGACGCCTTCGTCGACCCGGCGCCGCTGAAGCGGGCCGTGCGGGCCCCCGCCCACCCGAAGGCGGGCACCGCCAAGCCGGAACTGTGGCTGAAGGGCCGGAGCACCACCCGCACCTTCGACAGTCCCAAGGAACTGCTGAAGGCCGCCAAGGCCGCCGACGTGCGGGCCGCCTACGTGCCGGACGCGCTGACCGGCACCCCGTGGTTCGCGGACAAGGCGGTATGGGTCGCGTACGGCGCCGAGCTGCGCGCCTTCGTCACCCGGGCGAGTGCCGAGAAGTTCACCGGACAGAACGCCGGAGCCCGGATCATCCGCTACGCGGAAGCCGTGAGGCTGGCGTCATGAGCGTGGGCCGCCGACTGCTCCGTGTGACCTCGCTGGCCGCGGCCCTCGGCGTGTGGCAGCTGCTGACCTCGCTGGACGTCAACCTGTGGCTGCGGTTCGAGCAGTTCCCCACGGTCGGCGAGGTGGTCTCCGCGTTCGCCGACCGGGTCGGCACCGCCCCGTACTGGCAGGACCTGGGTCACAGCCTGCGCCGGATCGTGGTGGGCTTCGTGCTGGCGGCGCTGGCGGGGGTGGCGGTCGGAACGGCCGTCGCCCGGTCCCGGTGGGCCGCCGACCTGGTGGGCCCGCTGGTGGAGGTGGTGCGGCCGGTGCCCGCCATCGCGCTGGTCCCGGTCGCCATCCTGCTGCTGCCCACCAACGAGCAGGGCATCGTGTTCATCACCTTCACCGCCGCGTTCTTCCCGGTGGTGGTGTCGACGCGGCACGCGGTGCGGGCGCTCACCCCGGTCTGGGAGGAGGCCGTGCTCACGATGGGCGGCGGCCGGCTCCGGGTGCTGTTCTCGGTGGTGCTGCCGGGAGCCCTGCCGGGCATCTTCGGCGGCCTGTCGGTGGGCATCGGCGTCTCGTGGATCTGCGTCATCTCCGCCGAGATGATCTCCGGCGAGTACGGGGTGGGCTACCGCACCTGGCAGGACTACACGATCGTCGACTACCCGGCCGTCTTCGTCGGCATGGCCACCATCGGCGCCCTCGGATGGCTCACCTCGACCGCGGTGGAACTGCTGGGCCGTCGCGCCACCTCCTGGCTGCCCCGCCCGGCCGCGCGGGCAGCCGCCGGTGCCGTGCGTCCGACGTTCCGCAGGGCCGGCCGCAGCAGTGCGGACGCTCCCGCCGAACCCGCCGCCACCGTCCGCACCGCTGTTCCCCGGAAGGAGCCGGTCCCATGAGCACCGTGACCCTGCCCGCCGCCCCCGCGCCGGCCGGCGCCGAACTCGTCCTGCACGACGTACGGCTCGGCCATGCGGACAGCGCCGCCGTCCCCGGCACGGTGGCGCTGCGGATCGCACCGGGGGAACTGCTCGCCGTGGTCGGGCCCTCCGGCTGCGGCAAGTCGACCCTGCTGCGCACCCTGGCCGGGCTGCTGCCCCCACTGGACGGGCAGGTCACCCAGGACGGTGAGCCGATCCGGCGGCCCGGCGCCGACCGGGCGCTGGTCTTCCAGCACGACGCCCTGCTGCCCTGGCGGACCGTCCGCGCCAACGTGGAACTGCCGCTGGCGATCCGCCGGGTCCCCCGGGCCGAGCGGCGGCGGTCCGCGGCCGACTGGCTGGACCGGATCGCTCTGGCCGGGCATGCCCACAAGCTCCCGCACCAGCTGTCCGGTGGGCAGCGGCAGCGTGTCCAGCTGGCCCGCGCCCTGGCCGGCCGGCCCCGCGCGGTCCTGATGGACGAACCGTTCGGCGCGCTCGACGCGCACACCCGCGCCGGGATGCAGGACCTGCTGGCCGACATCCTGCAAGGCACCGGCGCCACCGTCGTCTTCGTCACCCACGACGTGGACGAGGCCCTGCACCTCGGGGACCGCGTCCTGCTGCTCGGCTCCGGTGAGGTGCTGGACGTACCGCATCCGCGTGAGCGCGGTGCCCGGCACGCCCCCGGCACCGCCGAACTGCACCGCCACATCCTCGAATCCCTCTGAAAGCCACTCGAAAGGCACCCCGTGGACACCCTGGTGGACATCCCGCCGTCCATCCCCGCCCTCGCCGACGCGACCGAACTGTCCTGCGACGTCCTGGTCATCGGCGGTGGCACCGCCGGCACCATGGCCGCGCTGACCGCCGCCGGACGCGGCGCGCAGGTGCTGCTGCTGGAGAAGGCGCACGTGAGGCACTCCGGCGCGCTCGCCATGGGCATGGACGGGGTCAACAACGCGGTCATCCCGGGCCGGGCCGAACCCGACGACTACGTCGCCGAGATCACCCGCGCCAACGACGGCGTCGTCGACCAGTCCACCGTCCGGCAGACCGCGACCCGCGGCTTCGACATGGTCAAGCGCCTGGAGTCGTACGGGGTGAAGTTCGAGAAGGACGAGCACGGCGAGTACGCCGTCCGCCAAGTGCACAGGTCCGGCTCGTACGTGCTGCCGATGCCGGAGGGCAAGGACGTCAAGAAAGTCCTCTACCGGCAGCTGCGGCGTCGCGAGATGCGGGAACGGATCCGCATCGAGAACCGGGTCATGCCGGTCAGGGTGCTCACCCACCCGGACGACGGCCGGGCCGTCGGCGCGGCCGGGTTCAACACCCGCACCGGCGCGTTCGTCACCGTCCGGGCGGGTGCGGTGATCCTGGCCACCGGGGCGTGCGGCCGGCTCGGTCTGCCCGCCTCCGGCTACCTGTACGGGACGTACGAGAACCCGACCAACGCGGGCGACGGCTACGCCATGGCCTACCACGCGGGGGCCGCGCTGACCGGGATCGAGTGCTTCCAGATCAACCCGTTGATCAAGGACTACAACGGGCCGGCGTGCGCGTACGTCGCGAATCCCTTCGGCGGGTACCAGGTCAACCGGCACGGCGAGCGGTTCGTGGAGTCCGACTACTGGTCCGGGCAGATGATGGCCGAGTTCGCGGCCGAACTCGCCTCCGAGCGAGGCCCGGTGTACCTCAAGCTCAGCCACCTGCCGGACGAGACCATCGCCTCCGTCGAATCGATTCTGCACACGACGGAGCGGCCCACCCGCGGCACGTTCCACGAGAACCGCGGCCACGACTACCGCACCCACGACATCGAGATGCACATCTCGGAGATCGGACTGTGCGGCGGGCACTCGGCCTCCGGGGTACGGGTGGACGCGCACGCCCGCACCACCGTGCCCCGGCTGTACGCGGCCGGCGACCTGGCCTGCGTACCGCACAACTACATGATCGGCGCGTTCGTCTACGGCGATTTGGCCGGTGAGGACGCCGCGCGGTACCGGGGCTACGAGGGCGAGTTGCCCCGCGACCAGCTGGCCGCCGCCCACGACCTCGTCTACCGGCCGCTGCGCAACCCGGACGGGCCGCCGCAGCCGCAGGTGGAGTACAAGCTGCGGCGGTTCGTCAACGACTACGTGGCACCGCCGAAGACCGGCGCGAAGCTGTCCCTGGCGGTGGAGGCGTTCACCCGGATGTCGGAGGAGATCGCCGGGATGGGGGCGCGGACCCCGCACGAACTGATGCGGTGCGCGGAGGTCACCTTCATCCGGGACTGCGCGGAGATGGCCGCCCGGGCCTCGCTGGCCCGGACCGAGTCCCGGTGGGGCCTGTACCACGAGCGGCTGGACCACCCGGGGCGGGACGACGCGGACTGGCTGCACCACCTCGACCTGCGCAAGTCCGCATCGGGCGCGATGGAGTTCACCGAGCGGCCGGTAGAGCCGTACGTGGTCCCGGTACCGGAGTTCGTCCCGGCGCCGGGGCCGGAGAGGTGGCTGGGCGAGGTGGCGCTGGTACCGGTGGCCACGGCCGGCCCGCGGGACGCCGCCCCGGCCGCCCGCCCGGCCACGCCCTCGGCTGCACCGCACGCGGCAGCGCCGGCCGAGGCCCCCGGTGTCTCCGGGCCCAGCCCCGCCCTGCTGCGCCTGCTCTCCCTCTCCGAGGAGTCCCCCGACCTCGACGCGCTCCGCCCCTACCTCGCGGATGCCGACCCGGCGGTGCGGGCAGCCGCCGTGGCCGCCCTCGGCGAGACGGTGCCGGCCGGCGCCGGGCCCGCGCTCGCCGAGCGCCTGCGGGACACCGCACCGCAGGTCCGGGCCGCCGCCGCGACCACCCTGCGCGAGCTGGCCGAAGTGCTGCCCGCCGAGGCCGATTTGGGGTCGGGGCTGCGGGAGGCGCTGGGCGGCGCCGACCCGGCCGTCCGGGCCGCCGCCCTCGACGTGCTGCGCGCCCTGCGGCTGGGCGACGTCGGGGTGTACGCCGCCGCGCTCGCCGACACGGACATCGATGTGCGCATCACCGCCGTCCGGGCCCTGGTCTCGGTGGACGCGGTCGCGGAACTGGTGGTGGCCGGCGCCGACCCGGCCCGCGAGGTCCGGGTCGCGGTGGCACGCGGCCTCGCGGCTGTGCACGCCCCGGCCCCGGCGCCGCTCGACCCGCTGCTGGACGACGCCGACCCGCTCGTCCGGAGCGCCGCGCTGGCCGCGCTGGCCGCCACCGGCTGCCCACCCCACTACGCCGCGCTGGCCGCGGCCGCCCTCGGCGATGCCGCCTGGCAGGTCCGAGCCGGCGCCGCGACCGCCCTCCGGGCGGCCCCGCCCGCCCAGGCCGTTCCCGCTCTCGCCAAGGCCCTGACCGACCCCCACGCGGATGTCCGCAAGGCCGCCGTCCTCTCCCTCCTCCCCCACCACGCCGACGCCGACGCCCGCACCGCCCTCGCAACGGCCACCACCGATCCCGACGCCGACATCCGCGCCTACGCGTCCCGTGCCACCTCCTGACCACCGCGGTTCCGTGCCGACGGCGCCGACCGGCGCCATGTCCACCACGCAGGTCAGGGGCACGGGGCGCCCCGGCCCAGCGGCTGTGCCGGCCGACGCCCGGCTCTTGGCGACGGGAAGCGAATCCGGCACGCGCACCGTGGGGTACGCGCCAGTCAACCCGCGCTCGCCCGAGGTTCCCGAGAATCCGGGGAGAATCACCTGACGGCACAGTCCTGCGTGTGCGGCTTCGTCCAGGTGTGACGGGCCGGGCCGGTGCAGTGCGAACGACCGTAACCGCGTACATCGGGCAGGACCACAGGGAAGCTGTCCGCGAGCAGGCCAGCCAGGGGCATGCGGGGGCGGGGCGCCCGTACGGAACCAGGGCCCGTCGAAGGCGGCGGCCGTCGCGTCCGGGCGGTTCAGGTACTCCGTGAAGAGGTTCGGCCCGCGCA